>JBLIFO010000158.1:0-6950 GCA_047633875.1 Marinoscillum sp.
TGGCCAAATAATTCGACCCTATCAGAAAATGAATACAAGAAAGAGGTAGAGAAGCTTATAAGCAAAATACATACGGCAATAACGGCTTAAATACTGATAACGGTCGCTAAAAATCCATAGGCTAATAATCTTTACTCAGAGTCACTCGCAGAGGACTCTGAGGTTATTCCGAATTTTAAGCCGAATAGACTTTATTAATTAGTTTTGAAAGCATGGCAACCCACACTGCTCAGCATGAAAATGAAACCTTTTATTTCGTAACATTCACTTGCTATAAATGGCTCAGCCTTTTTGATGAGACGAAAATATATGACTATCTGAATCTCTGGTTTAGCAAATTGAAAGACAATGGATGTGTCCTTAGTGGCTATGTGATCATGCCCAACCATATGCACCTTCTCATTTACTTCGATAAAAGTGTCCAAAACCTCAATAAAACAATTGGAGAATCAAAAAGATTTTTGGCATATGAAATCATCAAAAGGCTGAAGTCAAATAACCGTGTGGATCTTCTTGAAATATTAAAAGAAGGCGTGCAATTGCAGGAAAGTGGAAAAGGAAAACTTCATCAAGTGTTTCGACTTTCTTTTGATGCCAAACCTATCGACGAAAGCAATATAAACGAAGTGCTAAATTATATGCACCATAATCCAGTAAGTGGGAAATGGAACCTAGTTGATGATTACACTTCTTATCTCTATTCAAGTGCTAACCATTATGATTTAAAGGGAAAATCTATTTATCAAATCAGAGATTATCGAGAGATTATCTAAAAGTCGAATAAGAACGGTGTGCAGTCAGAGACCCCCTACTAACGAAATCGGGCGCCTGAAACAAACTCAGAGTTCCCTTCGGGTGACTCTGAGTAGAAAGGAAGTGTTGCTAGTTATATTCTAGTCAGGCGCCTCCTATTAACAACAGGCCTCGTCATTCCGGTTTTAGTCGATTGAAATGAGACCTAATACCGGAATCTCACATGTAACGAACCCCGCCAGAAAAAAGATGCCGGTATTTCTCGTGCCTCAAAACTCGGCATGACGAATAGAAGAATTTACATATCTTCTGACGAATGAATTATATAGGATTCATTTTTTGATTTGCTTTGCACACCCATTCCAAACAATAGAAAGTATCATGGCAAATCCGAATGATCTCAGCATGAAAATGCGCACCTACCACCGCTATCTTGGCTTTTTCTTGGCGGGTATCATGTTTGTCTATTCGATCAGCGGCATGGTGCTCATATTTAGAGATACGGACTTCCTGAAGGTGACAGAAACCATCTCCAAACAAGTGAAACCAAATGCTGAAGGTGAGGAAATTGGTAAGCTGTTGGGAATTCGCAAATTCAATATCGAAAAGGAAGAAGGTGATATTGTCTATTTTGAAAATGGCTTTTACAACAAGTCAACAGGTGAAGGCCAATACGATGTAAAGCGACTTCCATTGATTTTGGATAAAATGACCCATTTGCATAAAGCACAAACTTCAGACCCTCTGTTCTTTCTAAACATCTTCTTTGGTCTTTCTCTCTTGTTTTTCGTGCTGTCTGCTTTCTGGATGTATACTCCTAAAACCTCGGTGTTTAAAAAAGGAATGATCTTCGCCGGAATAGGCTTCATTTTCGCCTTGATTTTGTTATTTGTTTGAGCGGCTGACTTACTAGCTTTTTCCTACTCTAGCGCAAGAGTCTCCCTTGCTTCCCTCTACTTTAGCCCCTATGATCTAAATATTACGGCAATCAGACTGCTTCGTGCTTCGGAAGGATATGAATGAACCAATGCCATCTCCTAAAACCCACAAGCAATCACCATATTGGCAATTTGACTATTGATGGATAAATGCATAAGACGAAAAATCACACTCTCGACTCCTCAGGTATAGTTATGAAAGAAAGGAAGCCACATTACTACTTGATGAAAACTGTCCCAAACAAGTCAAAAAAATTAATTACCTTTGGCGTTAGTAACGCTAAAAGTTAGTATGATTTTATCTTTTGGTTCTAAGGAAACAGAGAAAGTCTGGCTTGGTGAGCGAGTAACGAAGTGGCCATTAGAAATTCAAACTATGGGACGAAGAAAGTTGAGAATGTTAAGCAACTCCCAAAACATCTCAGATTTAAGAATTCCTCCTTCCAACAGACTGGAGAAATTAAGCGGTAACCTGAAAGACTTTTACAGCATCCGAATTAATAATCAGTGGAGGATCATTTTCATCTGGGAAGATGGGAATGCCACCGAGGTTGAAATAATTGATTATCACTAAAATGACAGAAATGGAAAAGCTACCAAACATACACCCAGGAGAAATTCTAATGGAGGAATTTTTAAAGCCAATGGAGATATCCGCTTATCGCCTTTCCAAAGACCTAAAAATCCCACAAACTAGAATAAGTGAGATTTTGAAGAAGAACCGTAGAATCACAGCGGATACTGCTCTTAGACTGAGCAGGTACTTTGGGAACACTGCCAAGTTCTGGCTTGGTCTTCAGGATGATTATGATCTTGAAGAAGAGCTAGCTACCAAGACTGATGAAATAGCTTCTATCGTGGAAATGAATTCTCAGGAAGAGGTGGTCTGATACCAATCCCTTTGTATAGAGGATTGCTTCGTCATTCTTCCTCAAGGATGCTCATGAACCAACACCATCCCTCTAAAACCCACAAGCTGTCACCATATTCGCAATCTGACTGTGGATGAGCTGATTGATCTCTGGATCATTGACGGTGAGCCCTCTGAAGACTAACAATACACCACTGAGGATAGCGACGGGAGTGATCGCTCTGGTGAGCACACGGCTGATCTTAGGCGTAGATTTGGTAAGGGTCAATAACCCAATCAATGCTGGTAGCGTACCCAGGCCAAACAAGACCATATAGCTCATAGCTCCCATCAGCGAACCAGTCAGCAAAGCTCCAGCTGCCGCTAAATAAACCATTCCGCAAGGCAACAAACCATTGAGCATACCAGCAAACAACCATTTGAACTTGGTGGTGTATCCTTGGATGAGTTTTGCTTTTGCGAAAGCGTAAAAAGAAGAATGGAAATATCGGCCTTCTAGCTGATTGCGAAGGCCGGGGATCGCATAGATGCTAATGATTGTTAATCCAAGAATGATAGCTGCCCATTGCTGAAAATGGAAGAATACCAATGAGCTACTCAGCAGACCAAACACCACACCTATGACCATATAGACCAAAAGTCTTCCGAAGTGATAAGTGAAAAAACCGATGTATCGTTTACTTCCTTCATTCGGCGTGAAGGCCAGCATCAGCGGACCACACATGCCCACACAATGCACGCTTCCCAATAGGCCGATGAGGAAGGCTGAGATCATCTTACCAATAATGCCATTTCCTGAAAATAGGGAACCTCATTCGCTACCCACTCTACCTTTACTTTGTAATGTCCTTGGATCAAATCCTCTTTGGAAATGACTTGCGATTGATCGGCGCTTAAGGCTATTTCATAGGTCTTATCAAAAAGCTCCCTAGAAGGATGATAGAAGTATATTTTACCTTCAGACCCGCTGAACTCTCGGGGAAAAGTCACCACGATGTTTGCTTGATCTTGGGAGACCTGTAAGTTCAAGCCACTATTGGCGAGGTTTGATTTTTGAGTGATCCTGTCTTGAAAATGTAACTCTTCCAGATAGTAGGTGTCAGACACCAAATCTATATTTTGGCGAAAGCCTTGTATTACGATATAGGTGATAAACGTAATGAACAGTGCAAATGCAATCACAATCCCTGTCCCCCAATTCCATTTGATAGCCATGTTAATTATTGTTTTAGTTGTGAGATCAAGCTATTAAATAGCCGGTCCCAAAAATTTCGTTTCTACAGTCTCTATGAGTTTATCACCAGAGTAAACCCCTACTTCTATCTCGCTGCTCATCTTAGTCAAGTCACTCGGATCGATAATTACAAAAAGTGCCCCCTCGCCCATTCCTTGTTTTTCCAGTACCAAATCATTGCCCACCATCTGCAGCTCGCCTTTTGGGGCCAGCAATCTGAAAGTGATATTCAAATCTTCATTGGTCTTATTCACCAGCTTGATCTGATAAAGATTGCTGATACGTCCATCTTCACGCTCTTGGTAGAGCATGCCTGGCGTGCGAAGTACTGTCACATCAAAGTCCGTCCTGATAATGAGCAATGAGACCAATACACTGATAAGCACCAATAAAACAGCCGTATAGGCCTTCATTCTAGCCGTAAAGCGAAACTTCAGCTTCTCTACAATATTCTCTTCAGATGCATATCTCACGAGTCCTTTTGGCTTACCGATATGATCCATGATACTATCACAGGCGTCTATACACGCAGTACAGTTGATACACTCTAGCTGCGTACCATTCCTAATATCAATACCTGTAGGACACACATAGACACATTGCTTGCAGTCGATGCAGTCACCTTTGCCCAACTCCTCACGATCCTCTCCTTTACGGAATTTACCTCTTGATTCGCCACGCACGTGATCATAGGCTACTACTACACTTTGCTTGTCCAGCAATACTCCCTGAAGGCGTCCGTAAGGACATATGGTAGTACAAACCTGCTCGCGCATCTGACTAAATACTCCGTAAAAAAGTCCAGTGAGCACGACCATCGATATGAAACCTGTAAGCTCTTCTGAGGGACCTGCTTGTATCATTGCCCGAGTTTCATCTACCCCTATTAGGTAAGCAACGAACGTATGCATGATGAGCAGACTTACAAAAAGGAAAACCAGATGTTTGGCTCCCTTCTTTAGAAGTTTCTCGCGGTTCCATGGCAGCCTATCGAGTTTCTTTTGAGCCATATAATCGCCTTCTATCCAGTACTCCACTTTTCGGAAAACGAATTCCATGAAAATCGTCTGGGGACAAATCCATCCGCAAAAAATCCTCCCAAAAACTACCGTAAAGAGGATTACAAATACAACCGTAGTGAGCATCCCAATGACAGCAAGGAAGAAATCCTGTGGCCAAAATATCTGACCGAATATAATAAACTTACGTTCGAAGATGTTGAACAAAAGCAAAGGCTCACCACCAATGGTAATAAATGGTCCTACCATCAAAATGAATAGTAGGATTACACTCACCAATGCACGATAGCTGGTGAAATTACCTTTTGGTTTTTTCGGATAAAGCCAGATACGCTTACCCGCTTCATCCACCGTAGAAAGGTGATCGCGATAGGATTCTTCCGCCTCTTTGTCTTTATATAGCTCTTCGAGGTTTGTATCCATCACATTGATGCCTCCATCATATCGGACTCTTCCTCAACATGCGTAGAATCGGACTCTTCTTTAGATTCTCCTCTCTCAAATAGCTCACCTTGAGGTGCTTTCTGATTATCAGGATTGGTGCCTTCCAAGAAATAGATATAGCTGGATACCTGTTGCATTTCCTTTGGCGTAAGCTGCGCCTGCCAAGCGATCATACCTTTAGAAGGTACGCCATACTTTACCGTCTTGAAGATGCTGGCAATATCACCACCATGTATCCAGTATTTATCTGCGAAATTTGGCCCGACTCCACCTTCACCTTTCTGACCATGACATGCTGCGCATTTGCCAATGAACAGCTCTTTACCTACAGCCAAATCGGCCTCCTCATCCAGCAGCGTGACACTCGTCTCGTCTATCAGGTTGTCCATTGATGCGAGATATGTCGCCACTTCCGCTTTGGCCACAGCCATCTCTTTGACATACTCAGCGGTCTGTAGATCACCAGATTTGAAGACATGAAAATTGAGCAAATAGATGATACCAAATGCTATGGTCAAGAAAAAACCATATAGCCACCAAGGCGGAAGACTGTTGTCTAACTCCTGAATGCCATCATAGGAATGGCTGGTCATCACTTTTCCTTCCTCCTCTATTGGTACTCTATTGTTCATTTTGACCCAAAGCGTTGCCCAGAAACTTGGACCTTCCACAATTGCAACCTTTTCCTCTTCACTTTTCCTGTCAAAAAGTATTGCTTTCAAAGCAAAAAGTGCTGTAAACAGAGCCAGTAATGCCAACACACAAACCAGGGCAGCGATAGAAAGCACTATCTCTAGCTGATACTGATCGTAGAATGATTTTGTAGTGCTCAATGCTTGGGCTTGAGCAAAAGCTGGGTACCCTATTAAAGCAATCATGGTCGTGAGGTATCTATACTTACTCATGGTTTTCGTCATTATCGTCCAAAGGAATTTTTGAGATCTCGTCAATCTCCTTCTTATCAGCTCTCACCACGTAGATGAATAAACCAACAAAAAATGAGAAGAAGATGACGAGAGAGATGAGTGGGAATATTTCTATTCCCACAATAGTCTCCATATGATGTTTAATGAATTTCAGCATGATTATTTAGGGTTTTCAGTGAGGTCCAACTTGCTGATATCTGTCCCTACACGTTGTAGATAAGCAATCAGCGATATGATTTCCAGGTCAGAGACTGTCTTGATACCTTGAGCAGCAAGCTCCTGAGATATTTGCTCAGCTTGCTTTTCAGCATCAGCTATCGCCAATTCATCAAATCCCTCTTCGTATGGCACACCTAGCGTCTGCATCGCTCTGATTTTATTTGGCATCATCTCCTTATCCCATCGTTGCTCAAAGAGCCATGGGTATGGCGGCATGATAGATCCTGGAGACATACTCTCAGGCTCAAGCATGTGATAGTAATGCCAGCTGTGCGGATATTTTCCACCTACACGTAACAAATCAGGGCCTGTACGTTTCGATCCCCACTGGAATGGATGATCGTATACGAACTCTCCTGCTTTCGCATACTCCCCATATCGCTCAGTCTCAGACCTGAATGGTCTGATCATCTGCGAGTGACAGGTGTAGCAGCCTTCTCTGATGTAGATATCTCGCCCATTAAGTTCTAGTGGCGTATAAGGCTTCACACTTGCAATGGTAGGTACGTTAGATTTTATGAGGAAAGTAGGCACGATCTCTACAAT
>JBLIFO010000159.1:0-6904 GCA_047633875.1 Marinoscillum sp.
TGTTTCGTAATCTCGTTGCATAATAATAATTAGTATTAGAACTATTTTTTTCGAACTGCGAAATTAGATTAATTAATATTAATCAGCAATAAATACAGGCTTTATGTAAAGCGAGAGGTATTACTTAACTAAAAAGGTGCCTTTTCCCATAAGGTACTCATCAGTGTACACTTCTACCTGATGTGATCCTAGAGCATATTCGCTACCCTTTTTATAAAAGACAGAGACGTCTTGACTGTTTTTATCGAATAAAATCTCTTGCTTAGCTGAGTAGAAAGTTTCTCTTCCTTCGAAAATAAAGGAACCAGATCCACGTGTTACGTCAAATAATACATTGCCGTCTGGGCCAGTAATTTTTATTAAAAGTTCTTTTCCTTCTATTGGTGCTACTTTATTCTCGGAAATGGTAAAGCTAATTTTAAGTTGGTCTATCTGCCTTGCACGAAATTCTCCTTCACGTTCTTTACCTCCATCACTCAGTGCAATAATTTTCATATCCTGAACTTTGAGCCGTGAAGCAAAAGCGACTTTTTCTGCAAGAACTTCTTTTGCTTTATTAATCTCCTGAATAGACTCGTTGAGTTGTTGTTTTTCAGTTTTTAATTCAACATTTTCTGACAGTAATTCTTCATTAAGAATAATTAATTGTTTGATTTCCTCATCTTTAGCTAATAGTAGCTCTTGATATCCGTCTACTCGATCTTTCAATGACTCAACAAGTTTTCGTTGATTGTTGCGACTCACTAAAAGCTCCTTTTTGTCAGCTTCCAATTGTGCCTTGATTTTCACCAGGGTGTCAATTTCGCCACCTAGCTTACCTATTGTGAGAATTCGGGCATCAAGCTCTCCGCTTATGCTATCTAATGACAGCAACGCATTACTCAATTCATATGCTTGCAGGTCATTTTCTTTTTGAAGGTTATCATTGGTGTAATAGAAGAAAACTAATATCCCAAGAAAGGCTACTATGATCCCAATGAATATGGGCGTTCTGTCTTTACCGCGATTTTTTGTTACTTCTGGTGTGTTCTGCTCTTCCATGATTATTCAAATTGGCTGCAAAAATAAACTAATAGAAAGTAAAATAATAATATGAATCCACCTATAAGCGAATGGTAAAATGCTGCTTTTCCATTGGATAATTCGGGAAAATAATACCAGCTTCGAAAACGTCAATAGTCAAGAGATAGTCTGCATTTGCAACTATTTCTTTCCAAGCATTGAGCATGTCTGGTGACCAATAAATATCATGAATCACAATGCAATCCACATTTTTTGCTTTGGACTTAATCGTTTCGAGATAGAAACGGATCGTCTCAGATCTGTGATCCGCATCAAGGAAAATAATCTTTGGGGCCGCTTCTTCCAGCGTTGATCCAAATACCTCTTGAACTAACCCTTGTACTACATTGATACTGTCGATTGACAAAGCCCTGAAGTTGCGTGAAGCACATGCAGCAAGCTCAATAGATCCTTCAATCGTCCAGATTTTTAATCCTTCTACTGAGCCCAAGTAAGCAGCATTCAAACCAATCGAAGTGCCTGTTTCCAATATCCGATCATAACCGAGATGCTTGATCAGACGAACGAGAAAATAAGAGAATCTATGTGAAGAGGCAACCTGATTTTTGAGGCTGGCTACTGTGCTGGCTTTAGCTTCATTTGATTTTGGGTCAAGAAACTCTATGCGCTCTTTATTCTCAAAAAACTTGCGTAAAGCAAGTAATCCTGCCTCTTCTTGCCGATCAATAGATCGGAATACTTTATTGTAAAGGTCGAATAAAAAAGGAGAGTGAAGGTCATGTGCATCTTGACTCTTCAACCTGTGTAATAAGAAATGAAACGATGTAAAAAGGGGAGAAGCCAATCTCTAGTTTAGCTTAAAGGGAACTACCATATCAAACTGAGGTATGTTCACTTTGAATTTTTTACCGTCAACCAATCTTTCCATTGTATAGTAGCCGAGCATTTTGCCAACTCCAGATTTAAGATTGCAACCTGATACATAGCTATGCATTTGTCCTGGCTCTAAAATTGGCTGTTTTCCAACTACTCCTTCGCCTTCCACTTCCCGCTTGGGGAAAGTAGCATCAATTATATCCCAGTGTCTTGAAAGAAGTTGAATCGTTTTATCGCTCAGATTTTCTATAGTGATCTGATAGGTGAACACAAAATGACTTTGAGCCGGATTTGAGTATTCCTGCTGGTATTCTGTATCTACGGTCACCTTGACTCCTTTGGTTGTATCTGTGGTCATATTGCTTCTTTGCAGAAGAAATTTATAAGATTCTATTTTATATTACCAATAATCTTAAGAAAGATTCTATTAATTAAAATGCAAGTCAATATAGAGAAGTCTTGGAAACAAGCATTAAGTAATGAGTTTGCAAAGCCATATTTCCATGAACTAGTGGCTTTTGTGAAAGGTGAATATAAGAATAACATCGTTTATCCTCAGGGAAAGCATATTTTCACCGCATTCGAATATACACCATTTGATCAGGTAAAAGTGGTAATACTAGGGCAAGATCCTTATCACGGACCCAATCAAGCACATGGATTAAGTTTCTCCGTAAAAGAAGGTGTGGTGATGCCTCCTTCTCTGGTAAATATTTTTAAGGAATTGAGCACAGACTTAGGATTGCCAATCCCACCTCATGGCAATCTTGAAAAATGGGCGAAGCAGGGCGTTTTACTTTTAAATGCCACACTAACAGTTCAAACTAAAGCTCCTGGATCTCATCAAAACAAAGGGTGGGAGTCTTTTACTGATGCAGTGATAGAAAGCTTAGCTAAAAGTCGAGAAGGATTGGTTTTTATACTTTGGGGAGCCTACGCTCAAAAGAAAGGAGAGATGATCTCATTAGATCACCATTTTGTGATTCAGTCACCACATCCTTCACCATTTTCCGCTTACAAAGGTTTTTTTGGCAGTAAGCCCTTTTCCAAAACAAATGATTATCTTGCAAGTAATGGTATAAAACCTATCAGCTGGTAAGATGTGAGCTATTATGATCATTTGAAGACAAGTCGCGAGTTAAGGAGTACGCTCCCAGGTTGCATGATGCTAGTAGGTTTTAATTGTGGGTTGTATTTTGCTTTTACGTGTATTGGCTTACTGGTTGTCTTAATCAGGAGCCGTCTCCGAGTTTATTTGTTCACCTTCTTCTATCTCGAAATCTGATTTTTTGATATAAATCAGTTGATTCATTTTATCTATTTCTTTTGAGAATCCTGTGATAAGCTCAAAGTCTTCACCATCACCTTTAAGGAACATTGGGACTATGCGTTTGCCATAGTTTGATATAAAGTCTTCATATTGGTTGTTGTTGTGGAAATTAAATTCAGAGTAAACATCTGAACCCCGAAGCATTTGGACGAGTGACACAAAATCAGTTCGGGAATTGAAAAGCACATTTTTAGGAAGTGGTAAGTTGCTATTATCAGCTTCCTCTTTGCTAGCCAAACGAAATACATTATCAGTTCCAAGTTCCCCTTCAAACCATTTACAAGCGAGATCATTTAACCCAGAGTTGGAAGTAGTAGCTACTAGTTTTCCGATTTTGGAAAGATCAATATCATCAAATACTTGATCAGATAGAATGTTCGATTGCAAGGTTCTGAGGCCTACTTTTTTAGCTTCAGCTATACTAGGGGCGGATGTGTCTACAATAAGCACATAAACACCCATTTCTTTCAGCTTGAGCCCTATTCTTCTTGCCAGCTCATTGGCGCCCACAATTAAAATTCCTTTTGGCTCCTTTCTCCTAACTCCCAATAAAGAAGCTACATATTTAGCTGTGGAGCCCTGGAAGACTACTGTGCCAACAATAACAAGAAATACGAGTGGAAGTAAAAGCTCCGCTTCCTTGGGATCAACAGGGGAATCTGGTTTTACTAGCTCAAGAGAAAAAAGCGATGCAACAGCCGCCGCAACTATACCTTTGGGACCAACCCAAGAGATAAATGCCTTTTCTCGCCAATTGAGATTGGATCGAAGCGTACTTAGTAAAACCCCTATAGGGCGAACTAACAGAATGATTACAAAAAAGAGCGCAATACTTATCCAACCCAATTTTTCGATTTGAATAATATTGATTCTAGACGACAGAAGTATGAAAAGTACAGATATCAGAATAACGCTAATGTCTTCTTTGAATGAGATTATTTTCTTGAGCTCTTCTAGTTTTACATTTGCAAGGATGATACCCATAACAGTAGCGGCCATAAGTCCCGCTTCTGCATGTATCAATTCAGAAAAAGAAAAAGTGAAGATGACTAGAGCCAGTGTGAATACATTTTGAAGATATTCCGGTATCGCATTTCTTTTGATGAGTGTGTAAAGGAAGAATGCACCAAATCCACCTGCGACAATTCCAGCAGAAATGGTAATAAAAAATTCCTGCAATACTTCGAAAGTATAACCAGAAGTCTCGTGTGTTGATACGATAAACTCATACATCAGGACCGCTATCAAGGCTCCGAGAGGGTCAATGAGGATGCCTTCCCATTTAAGTACAGTGTTTACATTGGAATTAGGCTTTACATTTCGAAGTATGGGAACAACCACAGTAGGACCAGATACGATGATCAACGCTCCGAAGAGGAACGACATCTGCCAGCTCAATCCCATAAGGTAATGAGCAGCTAAACCTCCTCCGAAAAAAGTGACTAGCGCTCCAATGATTAGCAAGTTCCGAACAGTTCCTGCATGGCTTCTCAGCTCTTTGAGGTTAAGCGTCAAACCTCCCTCGAAAAGAATTACTCCAACAGCTATTGAGACAAAAGAAAAGAGTAAATCTCCAGTGAAAATAGCGTCACCATCTATCAGTTTTGATCCATCAGGTGTAACCAAAGTGGCTATCGGGCCAATGGCTAGACCTATAACTATCAAAGGCAAAATCGCTGGCTGCTTGATTTTCCAAGCAAGCCACTGCGCAAAGATTCCTAAGACAAAAATACTAGCTAATTCGAGCATAAGGTATGTTTGATGACCTTTAGCTAAGATAGCTAAAGATCATTATGCTTCGAAGCACCCAATAGATTACTTTATAGGATTAAATAGTCTGCTCCAGCGAATTTTGTTGAGGAAAGACTCTTGGTCATCCAAAGACATCCAAATAAAAGAAGCCTCACCGACTATGTTGTCTTCAGGTACAAATCCCCAATATCTAGAATCTTCTGAATTGTGTCTGTTGTCACCCATCATGAAGTAGTAGTCTTTGGTGAATGTATACTCAGAAACAGCTTGACCGTCTATGATCAATTGGTTGCCATCAATAGAAGCATCATCAATATTTTCATAATCCATGATCGTAGAGCCATACATCGCTAGTGACTTTTCGTCTATTTGTATGGTAATACCGCGTCCTGGTATGTTTAGTGGTCCGAAATTGTCGGCATTCCATGGGAAAACTTCGAAATTTGGGAAAATACGTGGTTCTGGGTTTTCTTCATTCATGAAGACAGGATCAGCAGAAATTACGAAATCAAGCGCCTCTAGTCTAGTAGCTTCCTCTTTATTTGTCAATACAATATATCCTTTTTGTCCCCCAGGGCCTGTAGTCGGGCCATATTCCCAAATATTATAATCCTTGAATACACGGTCTCTGATTACTTGATTAGTCTCAACAAAATATTTGTGCTGCATCATTTCTGGGTTTTTACCGGGCTCATCATTGATGTAGACTTGACCTTGTTTGACTTGTATTTTGTCACCAGATACTGCCACGCATCTTTTGATGTAATGTGTTTTAAGATCTAGTGGATGATAACCTCCGTCTGATCGGCGATTGTATTGATCATTGACAGGATAGTTGAAGACCACCACATCATTTCTCTCAACTTTCCCAAGTGAAGGAAGTCTCAATTGTGGGAGTTCGAATGCTTCGATATATGAAGGTATTTCAGTGCCCCATATTTTAGCATGCGTCAGTGGTAATTGGATAGGTGTTTTTGGCGTTCTTGGGCCGTAATTGATTTTACTTACAAATAAGAAATCACCCACTAGGAGTGATCGTTCCATAGAAGGAGTAGGAATCACATAGGCTTCCATAAATATCCATCGGATGAAAGTAGCTGCAAATACAGCAAACACGATAGCTTCAAACCACTCTTGGCCAATTGTTCGTACTCTTTTTGGCATTTCTGCAGCCTTACCTAAGTATTTTGCATCACTGAATGCGATATACACCATATAGAAAGGCGCAAGGATTACTCCCAAAGACTGATCTACATAAGAATATCTTCCAAAAGATTTGAGCAAATCAAGATGAATGGTCAGGGCAATGAAGAAATTTACCACTGGCACGAAAAACAATGCAATCCACCATTTTGGTCTTCCTATGATCTCTAAGTGTACATAGTAATTGTAGAAAGGAACGAATCCAATCCAGCCTGCTTTACCTGCCTTTTCGAAAAACTTATAATAGGATATTGCTTGAAGCAGATACCAGCCTATGACAAATACCAAGGTAAAACCTAGGCTAAAATCGTTTAGATACATTATGAATTGCTGTTTAAAAAGTCTTTAATTGACAGAACACCGGTCTGGTTAGTTGCCCATTCTGCTACGATTATTACACCATCTGCAAATACTTTTCTATCATTTGAGCAATGAGTGATAGTGATGCTCTCTAATGGAGAATCATATTGTACAGTGTGAGTACCTGGAACTTCACCTTCTCGAAGTGATATTATACTTAGTTCATTTGGCTTTCTAGTTGGCACATTTACCCAACTATTTATTTGCTGATTGCTTTTGATCAATCCTTCAGCCAATGTAATTGCTGTTCCACTTGGTGCATCCTTTTTATGGATATGATGTATTTCTTCCATAGATGGTCTGAAGGCACTGAGATTTTTCATTTTATCAGCCAACCATTCATTGAGTTCGAAGAAAAGG
>JBLIFO010000160.1:0-6895 GCA_047633875.1 Marinoscillum sp.
TCAATGAGTTCTCTATTACTTCGCCGTTGCCCAAATGAGCTGTCGCGTTAGCAATGGCTATTGGTTGGGATTGAGCTGCGCCAGGTGCGGGCACTTGTGCCATCATTTCAAGTGAAACGAAAAGCGCTAAGATTGATATTATTACTTGCTTAGTCATTTTGAATATTGTTAAAGATGGCTGCTTCTTCTATGATGTCTTCACACTCGAAATAGTGCTTGTCCTCTTTCTTTGGCTTTTGGGTCTTAGCTCCGCCACTCTTGGCGTCACGCATTTTCTCAATGAGTCTTGCTCGCTCAGTAGCTATTGATACTCTATTTGCTTTGTCTAGCTCTTTACTGTAGTAGACAATCCCATCTACCAAAGTCATCTCTGGGCTAGCATAGATAGAAAGTGGGTGATCATTCCAAAGTACCAAGTCAGCATCCTTGCCTACTTTGATACTGCCCATCTGATCATCAAGATGAAGAAGTTTTGCTGGATTGAGGGTCACCATCTTTAATGCATCCATCTCAGTCATGCCACCATATTTCATAGACTTGGCCGCTTCTTGATTGAGTCTTCGTGCCATTTCTGCATCATCAGAATTGATTGCCGAAACTACTCCAGCTAGGTTCATCAAAGATGCATTGTAAGGAATGGCTTCATTCACTTCAAACTTATAAGCCCACCAATCTGAGAAAGTAGATCCTCCTGCGCCATGTGCAGCCATTTTATCAGCTACTTTATAGCCCTCAAGAATGTGGGTAAAAGTATTGACACGGAAGTCAAAGCTCTCAGCTACTTTCATGAGCATATTGATCTCCGACTGCACATAAGAGTGACAAGTAATGAAACGCTCCTTATTAATGATTTCTAAAAGCGTTTCCATCTGCAGGTCAGTTCTTGGTGCTTTGGCACCTGCTTTGGCCTTTTTGTTAAGTCCAGCATATCGTGCCTTTGCTTCGCCATAAGCCTTAGCTCGGCTAAAACCATCCACAAATACTTGCTCCACACCCATTCTTGTTTGCGGGAATCGAATCGAGTAATCATCTCCCCAATTGGATTGCTTTACATTCTCTCCTAAGGCAAATTTAATGTAGCCATCTGCTCCGGCGATCTTTAGATCCTCTGGGCTAGATCCCCATCTAAATTTGATCAAAGCTGACTGGCCTCCTACTGGGTTGGCCGACCCATGAAGCAACTGAGCGGCAGTGACACCTCCAGCTAACTGGCGATAGATATTTACATCTTCTGAATTCACAGCGTCATACATTCTCACTTCTGCAGTGATAGCGTGCGTCCCTTCATTTACAGATGAAAGTGCAATGTGCGAGTGCTCATCTATAATTCCTGGTGTCAAATGCATACTTGTAGCATCTACAACCCTAGCACCTTCTGAGCTTAAACCTTTACCCACAGCGGCGATTTTACCGTTCTTCACTAGTACATCAGATGACTCCATCTTTCCTTCCCCCTCTAGCGTCCAAACTGTTGCGTTTTGGAAAAGGATAGTTTCTGCTTTTGGCTTCACTTCCCAACCATAAGCCACAAATGGATAAATCAAAGAGCCCAATTCTTCTTCAGTAGATTCCTCTTTGGCTTCTTCATCCTTAGCATCTTCTTTGGTTTCATCTTTTGGCTTCAAATCTCCCGTACGCTTAGCCGACCATTCCAACCAGCTTCCGTTTGCTTTCTGACCTGTACCACCAAAAGCCGCATCACGATACCAACCTGTCAATCTTAAATCTGACTCACCCTCTTTAGGTGAAAAAGTCATCGACACAATTTTGCTCTTTTGAGAAAACTTAACTTTTACATCTGTAGAATCATTGATAACTAGTTTCACACTTTGACTTGCCGGCTCACCGCTGATCTCCATTTTGAAACTTTCAGTTCCTACTTGCAATTCATAAGCTCCTGCTAGATCAACTTTTTCCAAATCGCTAAACTCAAATTTTTGACCTTGCGACCAAGTCTGATGAATCTCTGTTTTCTCATCAAAAATATTACCTGAGGAAACGAAGAAGTTGGCAACCATTCCTTTTTTAAGTGAACCAACTTTCGACTCTTGATTGAAAAGTTTGGCAGGAGTATAGGTAAGGGCCTTCAAGGCTTCTGTCTCTGACAAACCAAGAGAAACTGATTTGCGGATATTCTTCCAAAAGTTGCTATTGTCTTTGATTCCATCGGTGGTGAATGCAAAGGTGATACCTGCATTCGCTAAAGCTTTAGGATTAGTTGGAGCTAGTTCCCAATGCTTCATTTGAGCAAGAGAAACATCCAATGCTTCTAATGGATCTTCCACATCAAAAGCATCAGGAAACTGCATCGGGATGATTAGTGAAACACCAGTTTGCTTAATCTCTGAAATCCTCTGATACTCATCACCACTTCCCTTGATGATATAATTCACACCAAATTCATCGCCGATTTTATCAGCTAATAAGACCCTCAGCTTTCCTCCGTTTGCTTCAAATACCTGCGGTAGTTTCTGGGCATCGTTGAAAGATTGCAGTGTCAAGTTTGTCTGCGCTTCCTTACCTTGACTTGCATACCATGTAGCATCATAGTAAGTCTGACGAAGGAGCGCCACCATACCCATGATGGAGCTTGGATATTCTTGTTTAGAAGTTCCCTTATTGAATGCAAAATGAAATGCTGACTGACCTTCTATTATTGCTTCTTGCGAAGTGAGCCCAGACAAGTTGGCGAAAACAGCCGATCCGCGTACTATTCCATCTGCTCTGAAACTATTGATAGATGTGATTCCAAGTTTGCGTAATGGATCTGCATCACTTGATTTTAGATCAAATTCTTTTACCGCTTTGTAATCCGCCTTGATAGCATCATTCCACCCGTAAGGTCCGCTGAGCTGACTTGCATACTTTGGCCCACTTCCTTTGGATGGAGATGAACCTTCTGGAATACCAATACTGGCATAAGGTTCCACTATCCCAGGATATATGGTCTTGCCTTTTAGATCAACAACTGTATACCCTTCGGGTATAGCAGATCCTACCGCCGCAGATACAACCTTACCCTTTGAGATAATCAAGGTTGCATTTTCAAGCTTAGTTTGGTAATCTGTATAAATGGTAGCATTTGTGAACGCGTAATTCCCAGATCGTTCATCCGCCACTCCGTCTTTAGGAAAGGTTTCTTGTGCTTTTGCAAAAAAAACCACCAATAGCAATAGCAGAAAGCTATAATGTTTCATAGATTATTAATTGAGATGATGAAGTGGCATAATTAATAAATTAAAAATGCCACACCTAGAAAAATTACAAGAGCGGATTATTCGAATGCTGGAATGCCTGTGATCTCTGCACCTAAGATCAAAAGGTGGATATCATGTGTGCCCTCATAGGTCACTACAGATTCTAGGTTCATCATGTGACGCATCATTGGATATTCACCTGTGATGCCCATTCCTCCATGAATTTGTCTTGCCTCCCTTGCGATATCCAAAGCAACAGCAACGTTGTTTCGCTTAGCTAAGGATATTTGCGCTGTAGTGGCTTTGCCTTCATTCATTAGCTTACCAAGTCTCCAATTGAGAAGTTGTGCTTTGGTGATTTCCGAAAGCATCTCGGCCAGTTTCTTTTGTACCAACTGGAAAGAAGCTATTGGTTTTCCAAACTGATGACGCTCAGCTGCATACTTTCTTGCCGACTCGTAGCAGTCCATTGCTGCCCCGATTACACCCCAAGCGATACCAAAACGCGCTTTGTCTAGACAGCCAAGTGGTGCGCCAAGTCCGTCTTTATTAGGTAGAAGATTTTCTTTGGGAACTTTCACATCGCTGAAAACGAGCTCTCCTGTACACGAAGCACGAAGCGACCATTTACCGTGAGTCTCTGGTGTGGTGAAGCCTTCCATTCCTCTTTCGACGATCAATCCCTTAATCCTACCTTCTTCATTTTTGGCCCATACTACTGCTATATCAGCTTTTGGCGAATTCGATATCCACATTTTGGCACCATTTAGCAGATAGTGATCACCCATGTCTTTGAAATGGGTTTCCATTCCGCTAGGATTCGATCCATGATTGGGTTCAGTGAGCCCAAAGCAACCCAACATTTCGCCTGAAGCGAGTTTTGGTAGGTATTTTCGCTTTTGCTCTTCAGAGCCGAAAGCGTTTATCGGGTGCATTACGAGCGAACCTTGTACAGATGCAGTTGATCTCATTCCGGAATCACCGCGTTCTATTTCTTGCATGATGAGACCATAAGAGATATAGTCTAGTCCTCCACCACCATATACTTCTGGAACAGTCGGACCGAAGGCTCCAACCTCACCAAATTTTCTTACTATCTCATATGGAAAGTGGTTTCTCTCAGCCCAATCTTCAATGTATGGTGTGATTTCTTTTTTGACAAAATCACGCACAGAGGATCTAATGAGGAGATGCTCTTCTGTGAGTAAGTCGTCTATTTGATAAAAATCAGGCGATTCGAAAGTATCAACGAAATTTCGTTTTATAGCCTGACCATTTTGGGGAGTGGTGTCAGTGGACATGTAATGTTGTTGTTTTATCAGTTTTAATCCTTCAAATTTACAACAAAGCCGATCGAAGAGAATGGGAAACAGAAATTTTAGTGAAGAGATTTTAAATCAGCTCGAAAAACTTGAGCAGAAGTACGATGCACTGGGTCAAGACCTCTCTGCATATCTTGATGGATTGTTGCATTCGGACTACCTCACTTATTGGGATTACATCAGACTGGATAGCCTTTTGAGCCTCCAAACACCTAAAACAAGTTTTCCTGACGAGAAAATATTTATCCTTTACCATCAGATCACTGAGCTCTATTTTAAATTGATTCTCAACGAGCAGGAGCAGCTTGTTTTTTCAGAAAACAAGGTCGAAAAGGAAGAATTTGTTAAGAGAATAAAGCGGATCAATAGGTATTTTGATCATCTGATTGATTCCTTCGATGTGATGATTGAAGGCATGGATCAGGATCAATTCTTAAATTTCAGAATGTCTCTGCTCCCCTCCTCCGGATTTCAGTCCGGACAATATAGATTGATAGAAATTGGATCAACAGACTTTCATTTGCTCACGGCTGTGGAATATAGAAGTGGCGATATAGCAGGCGAGAGTATTGAGCAGTTATACGATGAACTTTACTGGAAAAAAGGCGCTACAGAATTGGCTACTGGTAAGAAGACCCTGACACTTCGACAATTCGAAAAAAAGTACAATCATACCTTTGTCTCAAGAGCAAAAAAATCCAAAGAGACCAATCTCAGAAAGCTCTATCTCCAAAGCTTTGCTGAAGATGAAGAAATAAAAAGTCTATTAAAAAACCTTGATCATAAAGCGAATGTTGCTTGGCCTCTAGCACATTACAAATCAGCGGTAAAATATCTTCAAAAAGACCCTACTGTGATCAAAGCTACTGGTGGCACAAATTGGCAAAAATATCTTCCTCCTAAGCGACAGCATGTTCTTTTCTTTCCTGAACTATGGACAGAAAAAGAAAAAGAAAACTGGGGAACCAGTGAGAAATCGGGCACTCCTTAAAATGAGCCTGTATGAAGAAAAACTGCGCATATTTCTTTTTTCAATTGGCATTTTTACTCGGTGTATTTGGTCAAAATACATTCGAAAAGCGTACTTATTATGACCAAGAACAAACCAAGATTAAAGAAATCATAACGCTGCTAAATGCAGATAGTGTTTTGCATGGTCGCTATCAATCACTTTACATCAATGGATCTTTAGCCATACAAGGTTATTATGATCACGGCACCTCGGATAGTCTTTGGATTTACTATTATGAAAACGGCCGAGAAAAGGCACGCGGTTCTTATAACGATGGCAATCAATCTGGCCAATGGGAATATTTTTATGAAAGTGGTGAAAAAAAGGCGCAAGGAAAATATAGCTCTGATGCACGTCACGGATCATGGGTGTACTATTTCGAAAATGGCCAAAAGAAAAGTGCTGGCATCTATTATCAAGACCTTAAAGACGGAATTTGGAACTACCTATATGAGGACGGCAACTTAAAGGCTCAGGCTTATTTCCAACAAGGAAAGGGCACCTATTCGGAATTTTATCCAAATGGAAAACTGAAATATACTGGTCAAAATGAGCACGATAAAAGCGAAGGCGAATGGACTTACTACTTTGAGTCTGGTGATGTGGAAGCCCGAGGAGATTTTGACGATGGCTTGCGAAACGGATTTTGGAAATACTATCATGAGAATGGCCAAATATCGGGGGAAGGATATTTTTTGAAAAGTGAGAAATCTGGGGTTTGGAAGTACTATTTCCCAGATGGCTCTGTAAGCAGCCAAGGAAGCATGATTGAGGACACAAAAGATGGTTTCTGGAAGCTCTACTATCAGACAGGTGAAATAAAAGGTGAAGGAAAGTACGATAAAGGAACCGGTGAATACACCGAATACTATACAAGTGGAAAGCAAAAATCCAAAGGGAGTATTGTCAATGGTTTGCGTGAAGGAGAATGGAAATTCTATAACGAAGATGGGATAGAAGACGGAACTGCCAACTTTGAAAAAGGTGCTGGGAATTACGTAGGAAAATATCCAGACGGCACTTTGAAAATGACCGGAAAAATAGAAGATGATAAACGTATAGGTGAGTGGACACTCTATAACCCAGATGGTACAGTTGCAGGTATTTATAGGCCTGTGTATGAAGAACAGCAGCCTATTTTCAGAACTGCATTTGTTGCCAAAACCAATGATAAAAAGCAGTTACCAGATAAACCTGAATATCGATATAAAAACAAAAAATTAAGATATTTCGACCCTACCATCAATGAATACACAGGTCTGATACTTGGCACCAATCCTTTAGCAACTATTTATGATCAACTACCGATTTCTCTTGAATATTACATCCAAGAAAGACTGGGCCATGAACTGCAAATGACACTC
>JBLIFO010000161.1:0-6892 GCA_047633875.1 Marinoscillum sp.
ACCTTATTCTTTATGTTGTCTAAAAGCTGCTGATGATTGCCACCGGGAAGATCAGTGCGCCCGATGCTTCCTTTGAAAAGCACATCTCCGCCAATCAATGTTTCAGAAGGCTCATGCAAATACATCAAGTGTCCAGGTGAATGGCCGGGCACTAGGATGGATGACAAGGAAGTGCCTCCAAAAGTGATAATGTCTGTCTCCTCCAAGAGCTTTTCAGGGATCGCTTCAGTATATTTTTGAATACCCCATTGTGGTGCATAAACTGCAACTGACCGCAGCACATCCAATTCACCTTTTGGTATCCAAAGTGGGCAATTGAAATAATCCTTCAAATGAGCATTGCCAAGGACATGATCAATGTGACAGTGCGTATTTACAATCGCTTGGATTTTCAGTTCATGGTCTTTGATGAAACTGACAATTTCTTCTATCTCATATCGTTCGTAGCATCCTGGATCCACTATGATAGCTTCTTTGGTGTCGCTCCAAAGCAAGTAGGTGTTCTCATAGAAGGGATTGAAAACGAATGATTTTATTTCCATAGGTATTGCGCCTGAATCTCGATGTATGATGCAAATTTGTGCAAAATAAGTCAAGCGAATTGTGAATGTAGCGTATTTGATTGTTGGACAAGGGATAGCCGGTAGTTTGCTGGCCTATGAGCTGCACAAGTCCGGCAAGCGTGTGTTTATTCTCAATGAAGAAAAGGAAAACACTTCTTCAAATAAGGCTGCTGGGATTTATAATCCGATTACAGGTCGCAAAATGGTGAAGACTTGGATGGCGGATGAGCTCTTCGAATTACTTGAGCCCTATTATACAAGTTTAGAAAAGGAGCTTTCTGCAAGATTTCTTTATCCAAAGCCGATCTATCGCCCGTTTTACAATTACGAAGAGCAGAATGATTGGTCTGCCAAAGTCAATGAGACAGGATATGCGTCGTTTATTCAGGATTTTCATACAAAAAGCCAAGGTGTTGAAGGTGTGATTGACCCAGTTGGAGGGTTAATGCTGAAGAATTCGGGGTTTGTCCATATACCGGAAATGATAAAATCTATAAGAAATTATTTCATGGATTTGGGGTTATACCATTCCGAGGTGTTTTCGTTTGACAAACTCAAGATGACAGGAACTTCTTTGACTTATGGAGAATTAACAGCCGAAAAAGTGATCTTTTGCGAAGGTCCTGATGTGGTGAAAAATCCATTTTGGTCGGAATTGCCGTTTCGATTGGTAAAAGGTGAAATATTGAAGATAGATGCTGATTTATCAGAAGACACGATTTTGAATAGGGGAGTTTTTGTTTTACCAAAGGATGGTCACTTTCATGTTGGTTCAACCTATGATCACAAGACATTGGATTTTGAACCTTCTGATGAAGGCATTCGCCAGTTGCAGGATCGTTTGACAAAGCTTTTTGATTCGTCATATACCTTGGTAGGATCTACGGCTGGTGTGCGGCCAGCAACCTACGATCGACGACCTTTCTTGGGATTTCATCCTGACAATGAACAGATTGGTATCTTTAATGGTTTTGGCACTAAAGGCGTTTCACTCGTACCGTATTTCGCGCGTCATTTTGTAAATTACCTGAATGGAGCGAGCGCCTTGTCTGAGGACGTAGACGTCAAAAGATGTAATAAATGAGAGGCTTTATACTCACATTGATTTTAGTGATTTTCACTACAGTTTCCGCTGTAGCGCAGTATTACCATACCCCTTTTGGTCACAACCGGATCCAATACAAGAATTTCGAATGGTACTATTACACTACCAACAACTTTGAGGTTTACTACTATCCTGGGGGACATGAATATGCCCAGCAAGCCCTTCAGTTTCTTGAGAAGGAGTTCACAGAGATTACAGATATACTTGGTTACGCACCTTACACCAAAACCAAGATTTTCATTTACAACTCGATGCAAGAGTTGCAGCAAAGTAATATTGGTATAGGAGGTGATGTGTTTACCATTGGTGGTAAAACAGACTTTGTAAAGCTACAGGTAGAGCTTGCTTATCCAGATAATTCCTTCCTATTCAAAAAGGAGATCATTCATCAGCTTTCTTTCATCCTAATCAATGACATGATGTTTGGCGGAAGCCTAGCTGAAATCTTTCAAAACTCATATCTACTATCACTGCCTAGATGGTTTATAGGAGGAGCTTCTAGGTACTTGGCATATGAATGGTCCCAAGACATGGATGACTATGTACGAGATTACCTCTCACGAAAGAAGATCAATAAACTTGTACGTATACAAGATGAAGATGCTGATATCATTGGCCAATCCATCTGGAATTATATAGCTGTGAGATATGGCCCTAGTAGTATTTCAAATATCCTGAATCTGACTAGAATTATCAGGAATGAGGAAAACAGTATTTCTAGTACACTAGGGATCACATTCAAAGACTTCCTAAGTGATTGGCAAAATTACTATCTGCAGCAGAGCAAAGAGATCAATGAAAATTATAGAGAGGCCAAAGATGATGACATCATAGCTGGTTATAAAAGTCGTGAAGTGACTCTGTCCAATGTGAAAATGAGCGCTGATGGTGAGCGCGTGGCGTATTCTTATCACAAAAATGGCAAATACGAAGTGCGCGTAGTTGACTTAAATACAGGACGTGAAAGTGTGGTAGTACGGGGTGGTTATTTGATCAATGATCAGCAGGTGAATTTTCATTTGCCGCTTACGGATTGGCAAGACAATCAGACTTTGGGGGTGGTACTCTATAAGAGAGGCGCGCTATTCCTTAATACATACAATTTGGAAACAGGCGAGCGATTTCAAAAGGAACTGACTCAGTTCAGGCAGGTAGCAAGCTTTTGCTTCAATGACAATGGCAAACTTGCCGTGATCAGTGGGGATGTAGATGGCCAAAATGATCTTTTCTTGATCAGCATGAGGAGGAATGCTTTGAAGCGAATCACCAATGATTTGTATGATGATATAGATCCAATTTTTGTCCCGGGAACCGCTGCATTGGTATTTGCATCTAATCGTGAGTCTGATTCGCTTAAGGTAGGGAATGTTGATTTTAAAACCATTTCGGATAACTACAATCTCTTTGTGTACGATCTAGATACCACTACACAGAAATTTCTGCGGGTAACAAATACGTATAGTGTAGACAGAAAACCTATCGCTAAGAATCAGCATGAGATCTATTATTTGAGTGATCAAAAGGGAATAACTAACCTTTATAAATATGATTTGTATGATTCTACTTTCGTACAGGTTTCAAACTTTCAATACAGCATCACGGATTATGACGTGAGCTTTACCAATCCCAATCGTCTTACATTTCTTATGTTAGACAAAGGAAGGCAGAAGGTATTCACGGAGGACAATTTTGATTTTGACAATAAAATATTCACACCTCAAACCGGAAGGCAGCGGGTGAAACAAGCAAAATTTATGTCCAGAAGAATATCATTGTATGAGCCAAAGAAGCCTGTAATTGTACCAGAACCAATTACGCTGGAGCCTGATTCTTCGATATTATCTGTAGATGCGTTTTCTTTTCTGGATGAAGAGCCAGCAGCCACTCCAAAGACGGATGATGGGTTTATAGATACTGATAATTATGTATTTGAAGAGGAAGTTAGGACCGAATACCGGCCAGAGTCATTTTTTTCAAATTATCGAAAGTATGAGCGTGAATCAAGGGTGATTGGACCAAATCCTTATTCTCCGAGATTTAGCTTTAACAATCTTATCACGTCGTTTGGTATTGACCCCATTAGAGGATTCAGTATCCTATTGGAAACAGAGATTAACGATCTTTTGGAGAATCATCGTCTAAACGGGGGTGTCAATACTTCACAAGACTTCAGGAGCGGTAAGATTTATGGAGAATATCAATTTTTGAAATATTGGATGGATTTTCGTTTGCGTTTTGAACGAAATACTTACATAATAGATCCCAATACAAGCTTCTTAATGAACAATCCGGAAGAAGATTTGATTCAGCGATATACCCTCAATAAAATAGAGCTTGGTATGTCTTTGCCACTTACCAATACTTTCAGGTTTGAATTATCACCATTTTACGCTGGCACACAATTCACTAACCTCCAATGGGAAGCAGTAATTAATGCAAATACAGGCACCAATTTAGCACCGAGCAATAATGTGCATTATGGTGGATTGAGAGGAGCTATGGTTTTGGACAACACATTGGAGCAAGGCTTTAATATCTACCAAGGAACTAAAGCATTGATAGAGTTTGAATCATTTGCTAGCATTTCGGATAACAACAAGTCTTTTTCAAGATTGAACGTAGATCTGCGTCACTATCAAAAAATACATAGGGAGCTGACACTGGCTGGACGCGTGTTTTATGGAAAATCGTTTGGTAGCAACAGCCAAAAATACCTACTAGGAGGTATGGATAACTGGGCGCTTCTACGTAGATATGAAGATCAGGGAGCTGAGGATCCTTTGAGAATGTCGAACTCAATTGACAACAGTAACATACTTTTCACTCGATTTGTGACTAATCTGAGAGGGTTTGATTACAATCAGATTTATGGTACGAATGTCCTTTTATTCAATGCCGAGTTGCGCTTGCCGTTTTTTAGATACCTCTCTGATGCCCCTCTTTCATCTACTTTATTGAGAAATTTCCAGGTCATAGGCTTTTATGATGTGGGTACGGCATGGACAGGAAAGGCGCCTTTTACTGCTGATGGAACGGCGTTCACCAAAAAGTATGTTACCCAAGGTCCTTTCAGTGCGGAGATTGCTACCTTTCAAAACCCTTGGTTGGCGAGCTACGGAGTGGGATTCAGAACAGTGTTGTTTGGCTATTATCTAAAGCTAGATATTGCAAATCCAATTCAGGATTTTAAAATTGGAAATTCTAGATATCATCTTACTCTCGGATTAGATTTCTAAATTCGCAAATGCTTTATTCAATGACTGGCTTTGGCTCTGCTGAAGCGACTACAGACCGCTACCTTGTCAAGGTAGAGATCAAAACACTCAATAGTAAGTTTCTTGATCTTTCGGCAAAATTTCCTCGAGAATTATCAGATAGAGAACCAGAAATCAAAAACCTGGTCACTGAGTACCTAAAGAGAGGTAAAATCAATCTTTCAATAGACCTACAACCTCTGTCCCAAATCGAGGAGAGCTTACTCGTGAATCAGAAACTTTTCAAAGCATATTTTGCCCAGTATAAGTCTCTAGCTCATGAAGTAGGCGCTGATACTGGAGACTTATTCAAACTAGCTCTGCATTCGCCTGATGTCTTGGCGCCTGTGTCGGAGGGAAAAGTGCTTGATTGGGAGATCATCAAGCAGACACTCATTGAGGCTTTGAATCAATGCAATGAATTTCGCAAGCAGGAGGGGGCTGCTTTGCAATTGAAATTTCAAGGCTATCTAGATACCATCGCCAGCGGATTGAAGGGTGTCGCGGCTCAGGACCCAAACAGAATCGTGCAAATAAAAGAACGAATCGCCAATAATCTTGAAGAGATACGTGCGAAGACTATGGTGGATCAAAACCGCTTTGAGCAGGAGCTGATCTACTTTATAGAAAAGCTAGATATCACTGAGGAAAAGGTAAGATTAGCTGGGCACCTAGATTACTTCCGAGAAGTGATGAACGCAGACGATATGCCAGGAAAGAAGCTTGGGTTTATTTCACAAGAGATTGGGAGAGAGATCAATACTATTGGCTCTAAAGCCAATGATGCAGTGATACAGCGGGAGGTAGTTCAGATGAAAGATGAGCTCGAGAAGATCAAGGAGCAATGCATGAATATCATCTGAGAAAATAAGAAGGCAAGCCATTTGAGGATATTAAATGGCTTGCGTTTCAAGAAGTTACTTTATCGTAAAAGTCGCCTCCACATTTTCCCAAGCAAAACTCACTACGCCTTCTTTTGAAATATTGATGGTAAATCTTTCTGCAAACGAATCTGATTTCTGTGGTTTGACTGTAATGCGCAGCTGATCTTCTGCTTCGTCGTAATTGTAGTGTCCCCACTGATCCCACACTTTGTTAAAAGCTATAGTCCATTCTGATTCTCCAGCTATGGTAAATATTGAATATTTGCCTTTTGGTAAAGTTTGATTGCCAATCATTACATCATCTGATAATTCTATCCAAGTAGCTTCGTTGGCGCCAGTTCTCCAAACTTTCCCGTAAGGTATAAGGCCATCAAGCACTAAGCGTCCTTTCACTGCCGGTTGGCTGTAATCAATCGTGATTGTTTTGCCATTTACTGTTTCCGTAACTTGTGCAGGTGGACTTGGTCTTTTGCCTTTATCTTTTTGAGAATATGCATTGATCGCAAAGCTTGTGATCAAGAGTAGAGACAAGAGAAGTCTCAGGGTGTTATTTCTATTCATAATTTTTTTTCATTTTACTGTAGGACGTGAGATGTAAACGTTGGTTTTCTTTTTTAACTATATATTTTGATGGAAGTTCATTAATTGCACATCATTTCACTTCTAAACGTCAATAATTCTATCCGAAAGGATAAATTCTTATATTGTGTAAAAAAAACAGACCGAGTATGAAAAATCTTCCCATACTGCCACTTTTGGCTTTTTTCTGCATTAGTTGCTCAGATATCAGTAAAGAGAAAAGACCCCTAGTCAATTCCACGAATGTGAAAATTGCCGATATAGATGCAAATCATAGGGTAACTATTGTAGAAGATGATTTTCATCTTTCCGATTCAGTCTATAAAGTACGAGGCTACTTTATGGATAGTAAACTGCTCAAACTAGTTGGTGTTTTGCGTACTCCTCATGTGACACGTGACGATTATTTTTATTTTGAGAACAATGCACCAATTTTCAGTGGACATTTAGTTGTATCCAAGGATGATCAAATTGCATCAGAGTATAAGTATTACTATGGGGAAGATG
>JBLIFO010000162.1:0-6827 GCA_047633875.1 Marinoscillum sp.
TAGAAGGTGGAATATTGGTAGGTGCTTCTGGTACACTTCTGACAATACTCATGTGTAAAGCAATGAACCGTTCACTCTTCAATGTGATCATTGGAGGATTTGGTACCGGTGGAGGTGCAGCAAGTGGGACCAACAGAGAGCAAGTGGTAAAAGAAGCCAATGTGGCCGACCTTGCCATTCAATTAAAATATTCTAAAAAAGTGATTATTGTGCCTGGATATGGGTTAGCAGTAGCTCAAGCTCAACATGTATGTCATGAACTTGAAAGCACGTTAGAGGCTGCAGGAGTAGAAGTGAAATATGCAATTCACCCAGTGGCTGGACGTATGCCAGGGCATATGAATGTTTTATTGGCAGAAGCAGATGTGGAATATCAAAAACTACTAGAGTTGGATGATGCTAACAAAGAATTTCCATCAACAGATGTCGTACTGGTCATCGGTGCAAACGACGTGGTAAATCCTGCTGCAAAGGAAGATCCATCTAGCCCAATCTATGGAATGCCCATTTTAGATGTAGAATCTGCTAAAAATGCTATCATACTTAAAAGGGGTATGAGTGCAGGATACGCGGGAATAGAGAACCAATTATTTTTCGGTGATAAATCAAGAATGCTATTTGGTGATGCAAAGAGCTCCTTAAGTAAACTGGTCGACGAAGTAGGAAGGGCTTAATCTAAGGTAGATTTTTGCCTTCAAATACTATTCGGGTTTGTCCCAAATCCAAAATGTCTATTACTCCGGAATACCTGCTAGTTTTATATCTCGATCTATTTGTAAAATAGATTCAAAATCACAGATAACATATGGAAAACATACTGGTAAGCCTGATGTCACAATTGACAACTTTGACAATGGAGGAAGCCAAATCCATTGAAGAAAGTTTCCCACTCAAGACGTTCAAAAAAGGTCATTATCTGCTAAGGACTAGATAAATAGCAAAAGAGGCTTACCATGTGGTCTCCGGCTGTATTCGAAATTATGAATTAAAAGATGGTGAGGGAAAAACCTGGGAATTGTACACTGAGGGCCAAACAGCGGCCAACTTCCAAAGCTTAGCCACAGGCACATCATCCAAATTAAATCTCGTGTGTATTGAAGAGACCACTATCGCTATTGTTAATAGTAATATGGAGCAAGCTTTATATACAAAACACCCCCGATTTGAAGCATTTTGTCGCTCAGGACTAGACCAAATGATGGGCAAACAACAAGCAGACATGGCTCGCTTCATAAAATCATCCCCTGAGGAGCTATATAAATCTCCTAGAAGAACGACATACACTTGTTAGTAGAGTGCCACAGCACCAGCTGGCTAGCTATCTCGGCACTAAGCCTGAAACCCTGAGTAGGATCAGAAAGCGCATTTTCGAGAAACGCACTTAACTCCTCCCATTTCAGAAATTAAAGCCAAAATGCAGCCCCGGCTCAAAGAGAAAGTACTTGTTCCATCGGTCTTACTCGACCTGAAAAGTAGCTGGAAAGTTGGTATTGATTGGCCATGAAATGAAAGCCAAGGAAGGCTCCAAATACAAGCGATTATTGAATAAGTCAATGTGATACCCAAAACGAAGAACATTGAATAGTTGAAAGCCACTTTGGATTCGCTCATCCTTCTCATCTAGATAATTTTGGCGCAGAGCTGTTGAGTGGATCTGCCCATATAGGCCTTTCCAAAGAAACCTCTTGTAAGCAATACCTCCACTAAAAGCTCTTACACTTCCCGGAAAATTATTGGCTTTATCTTCTAATTCAGCACCCAATGGAATACCCAAAGGCGCTTGATATGCCCATGTAATAGCCTCTATAGAGATTACATCCTTGGCAGTGATCGCATACCCGTAATTAAGCTGAAAGTATCTGGGTGATGGATCGAGTAGTGGCGTGAATGCCATCAAAAGTGTACTTCCGATAAAGTGTTTCTTGATGACACTGTCTTCCTTGATATATTGAGCTTTGGCCAAGTTGGCAAGAATCAACAATGATGTAGCCACCAGTAATGTTTTCAATTTCATATTCTCCTATTTTTTGACAAAAATCTGATACCGCCGTGCCTTTTCCATTGACTTGAGTCTAGAAACGAAAAGTCTTTTGAATAATTAGGAAAGTAAACTCTCCACTAGGAGATAATAATGATCAAGTAGTAGCTAAAGCTCAGATAACCACAGATACTGATCTAACTTTGCAAAACAAGAAAGCTGGTTACTCTGCCAGTATTAAAATCAGTTTTGCAATATGTGGTTGAGAATAAGTCATGAGTTGAAGTTTCATATAGCAGTAACTACGCCGTTCATACTGATGCTGCGTCCACGCAGCAGCGCAACACAGTGGGTGGCTAAAGAGGAATTTAAAATCTCTCCAATAGTCACTGTGCTGGAGTATACAGACGATTATCAAAACTTATGTCAGCGATTAATTGCCCATGTGGGAATATTTTCCATTCACACTTCTTCTGAAGTGAGAACCACAAATCTTGTAGACGTGCACCCCGGTATTCCATTTGTCGATGTACAAAATCTACCTGATAACATACTGAACTATTTGCTACCTAGCAGATACTGTGAGTCGGATAGATTCCATGATATGGCATTGTCTATCACCGCAAACAAAAAACTAGGATACGATCAAGTATCTGCTATTGAGACGTGGATAAAAGAAAATGTTAGCTACCTCCCGGGAAGTAGTGACTACCCAATATCGGCCATTGAAGTGCATCAAAGAAAGTCAGGTGTTTGTCGCGATCTAGCGCATCTGGGAATAGCACTTTGTAGAAGTTTGAGTATCCCAGCACGAATGGTTGTCGGCTATCTTCACGAGCTAAAGCCTATGGACATGCATGCGTGGTTTGAAGCATTTGTAGGAGGGCGCTGGTACACATTCGATGCGACACAACTAGGACCAAAAGGTGGTTATGTGGCTGTGGGCTATGGTCATGATGCAGCAGACGTAGCTATGTACAATCAGTTTGGTCCTTCGGTTTTCCCATATTTTCAAAAAGTAACGGTGGAAGAAATCAAGGATAGATTCTGAATTACTCGTGATTTGTTCTTGACTTAATCAATCACGCAACTAGGGCGTCTAGTTTTTTGAAAATAAATCTCATTCTGGCAACAACCAACTCTACAGCTTGTTGTACCTAACAGAGATGAAGATACTACTCACGGGTGCTACGGGATATATTGGAAAACGCCTACTTCCAGTCTTGATAGAAGCTGGTCACGAAGTGGTCTGTTGCGTACGTGATGTCAGGAGATTCCACTATCCCAAAGTGGCTGAAGGTAAAATCCATGTCATTGAAGCCGATCTACTAGATAGTGAATCTCTCAAAAAAATTCCCAAAGACATAGACGGTGCATACTATCTGGTGCACTCCATGTCTTCCTCCTCTGACTATGAGTCTTTAGAGCATCAATCTGCTATTAACTTTCGCGAAGCACTGAAAGGCACAAAAGTGGAGCATGTCATTTATTTAAGCGGAATCATCAACGAAGATGAGCTTTCAGAGCACCTCTCCTCTCGTAAGAATGTAGAAAATGATTTGAGTCTTGGAAGCTATCACTTCACAGCACTAAGGGCAGCCATTATCATTGGGTCTGGTAGTGCTTCTTTTGAGATTATCAGAGATCTGGTAGAAAAACTTCCGGTGATGATCACTCCAAAATGGCTCAATACTAAGTGCCAGCCAATTGGTATTGTAGATGCGATCGCCTTTCTCTCTCAGTCAATGTTCAATCCTGAGACTTATGATCAAGATTTTGATATTGGAGGGCCAGACATCCTTTCCTACAAAGAGATGCTTTTGAAGTTTGCCCAAGTCCGAAAACTTCAACGTAAAATATTCATTGTGCCAGTAATGACGCCTAAGCTGTCATCCTACTGGCTCTATTTCGTTACTTCTACGTCTTACAGATTAGCTATTGCGCTGGTGGACAGCATGAAAGTGGAGGTAATCTGCCGTGACAATCGCCTTGAGAAAATATTGGGCCTCACGCCTATGACTTATACGAAAGCACTGCAAAGAGCATTTAGTAAAATCGAAAACAATTCGATTGTCTCTAGTTGGAAAGATGCCTATGTCAGCAGCGGGATAAATATAAATATCTCTGATTACATCAAAGTGCCATCATTTGGGTGCTTTATCGATAGACGTGAGCAGGCTTTCAGCGATCGTGAAAAGTGTATTGAGAAAATCTGGAGTATAGGTGGGCAAAATGGCTGGTACTACGGCAATTGGCTTTGGAAAATCCGCGGCTACATGGATAAGTTCGTCGGTGGTGTTGGCCTCCGAAGAGGACGTACAAATATCAGCGATATACATACTGGTGATGCGCTGGATTTTTGGCGAGTACTTTATGCAGACAAAGCTGAAGGCAGGCTGATACTCTTTGCTGAAATGAAACTTCCCGGCGAGGCATGGCTAGAGTTTACAGTCAAAGAAGAAAAACTGCTCCAGACCGCTACTTTCAGACCCAAAGGAATATTGGGAAGACTTTATTGGTACAGTGTCTTACCATTTCATGGTTTCATCTTCCAAGGCATGATGGACCAATTAACAAAAGCAAAAAATCTGACTGCATGAAAACAATTGAGCTTACATCAGATGAACAAAATCGCGTGATTGAGATGGCTTGGGAAGATCGCACCCCTTTCGAAGCGATAGCATTTCAATTTGGGCTCACCGAAAAGATGGTGATCACCCTGATGCGAAATACGCTAGAGCGGTCGAGCTTCAACCGGTGGCGCAAAAGAGTAAATAGTGGTGTCAGTCAAAAACATCTCCAAAAGCGTAATTCGGACATTGATCGATTCCATTGCTCTAGGCAGCGATCGATCAGTGGAAATAAGATTTCTAAAAGATGAAATTCAGCACCGACTATCCAAGCATCATCAAGCAGATGGAATCCATAGATCCTGTGGCTTATGGGCCTTCTCGCAACCATGTTGATGGTGCAGTCACTCGCTTATCGCCGTACATCTCACGAGGGGTGATTTCCACAAAACAAATCTATCAGTCCATCCTCAAACGTGGTTTCAATAGCTATGAGTCCCACAAACTGATCCAAGAACTCGCTTGGAGAGACTATTGGCAGCAGATTTGGATTGAAAAGGGGAATTCCATTAATGAAGACCTAAAGCATCCACAGCCAGAGGTATCCAACTATGAAATGCCCCAAAGTATAGTGACTGGAAGCACAGGCATTATGGCCGTTGATCATGCAATTGATGAATTTTATGAAAATGGCTACTTGCATAATCACATGCGCATGTACATAGCATCATTGGCGTGCAACTTGGGTAAAAGTCACTGGCGTACTCCGGCGAGGTGGATGTATTACCATCTGCTTGATGCTGACTGGGCGAGCAATGCCCTCAGCTGGCAATGGGTAGCTGGCGCCAATAGCAATAAGAAGTATTACGCCAACCAAGACAATATCAACACATTTTTTCAAAGTGCTCAAAAGAGCACTTTTCTTGACGCGCCATATGAGGCCTTTCCAGAAATGGAAATACCAGATGCACTCAAGAATACGTTCAAACCCAATATTTCTACCCAGCTTCCTCCTCAACAGGTGATCCAAGTAGACCCTACCAGCCCTACTTGTATTTATAATTTTTACAACCTTGATCCTCAGTGGAAAAGCGGTCTAGTTGCTAATCGGATACTATTGCTGGAGCCTTCTCATTTCGATGAATATCCAGTGTCTACCAAAACGATACTTTTCATCTTGGCTTTGGCCAAAAACATTGCGAACATTCAAGTCTTTGTAGGCAGCTTCGATGAATTCAATATGCAGTATCCATCAGCAGGGATCTACTATAAGGAGCATCCGCTAAATAATCATTACCGTGGAACTGAAGAACCGCGGGATTGGATGTTTTCAGTGAAAGGCTACTACCCCTCCTTCTTTGCTTTCTGGAAAAAATGCCAAAAGGAAATACCGAAAGTAGATGAACTTTTCAAATCATAAATCAGACAAATGCATTTAACAAAACAAGCTATTGAAGACACAGAGCGTGTCCGCAGGCTGAACATTATCAACTCCATCACGGGTATTAAACCTGCCAATCTCATCGCTACAAAATCGAATGACGGCTATCCCAATGTTGGGATTTTCAGTAGTGTGATTCATCTCGGAAGTGATCCGGCTTTATTGGGTTTCGTGATGCGTCCACAGGACGATAAACCGAGAGACACCTATCTCAATATTAAAGAGAATGGCTTCTACACCATCAATCACGTACCAACTTCCCATACTGAGCGAGCGCATTACACTTCGGCCAAGTTTCCAAAAGAGGAGTCTGAATTTGAGGCGTGCGGGTTGACAGAAGAGTATCTGTTTGATTTTCATGCCCCTTTTGTTAAAGAGAGCGGAATCAAGATAGCCATGAAGTTTCTGGAGGAAATTCCAATTGAGATAAATAAGACAATTCTGATCATTGGTGAAATGCAGCACTTGATCATCCCGGATGAATGCATGGATAGCGAAGGACAGATTGATCTATCAATAGCTCAAACGGCGGGAATCTCGGGTTTGAATACTTATTATGAATTCAAGAAGATTGGTCAGTATCCGTATGCTCGCAGAGGTGAATTGCCTTGGGGGTGATATCGTATAAGATTCTATGGGCGCACGGCCAGTGAAAGACTGCAGGGAGTGTAAAGTCATGACCGAATTCTCCATCCTAGAATCATGCTGTAAGCATGTTAGCACCTTTGTAGTCTAAAGCACACTAACTTTAATATTGCTTCGTATCTAGCGACGATGCTCCTTTTTTCATCCTGTGATAAGATTCCTGAACTCCGCTGCGATTCATCAGGAATGACGA
>JBLIFO010000163.1:0-6726 GCA_047633875.1 Marinoscillum sp.
TGGAATTGGCTTGGTCGAAGAAAACCTTACTTTTTAGTAGGTGCCGTATTTGCTTCGATCGCACTTTGTCTCATGCCCAACTCTGGGGCATTGGTAGCATTTATTCCTCCAATGTTCGTGGGAGCAGGCATTTTGATGATCATGGACGCGAGTATTAATGTCTCGATGGAGCCATTTAGAGCTTTAGTTGGAGATATGTTGCCTTCTGAGCAGCGAACCTCTGGTTTTTCAGTGCAAGCGGCATTAATAGGCATAGGAGCAGTAGTAGGTTCTTTTCTGCCTTACATGCTAGCAGAATGGGTAGGGATATCAAAAATCGCAGGTCCTGGTGAGGTTCCAGATAATGTAATCTTTAGTTTTTACTTTGGGGCGGTAGTATTCATTGCGACTATATTTTGGACTTTGGCCAAGACAAAAGAGTATCCTCCTGAAGAGTATGCAAGGTACAACGGAAGCGAGGGTACCCATGAAGCGGGTAAATTCAGTGATATTTTTAAGGATTTTGCATCTATGCCCAAGACCATGAAGCAACTTGGTTTGGTTCAGTTCTTTAGCTGGTTTGGTTTGTTCTCAATGTGGGTGTTTTGTACACCTGCTATAGCACAACATGTGTTTGGAGCATCTCCAGAAGATTCCAACTCGATGGCTTATAATGATGCAGGCAACTGGGTAGGAGTAATGTTTACGGTTTATAATGCCATTTCAGCAGTCTTCGCCTTGATGCTCCCTTACATTGCAGCAAAAGTTGGGCGGAAAAGAACACATGCTATTTCGCTGGCATTAGGAGGTTTGGGATTACTCTCGATTTACTTATTCCCTTCACAGCCAGTCACGCTTATAGCAATGGTTTTTGTTGGCTTGGCTTGGGCCAGCATACTTTCCATGCCATATGCCATATTAGCAGGAGCTATACCTGGTGGTAAAATGGGGATTTACATGGGTATTTTTAATTTTTTTATAGTGCTGCCGCAAATTGTAAACGGTATTATTGGTGGCACTATCATTAAAAGGGTATTTGATTCTCAGGCAATATATGCTTTGATTTTAGCTGGGCTGTGTTTGTTAATTGCAGCAGCTTCGGTGATTTTTGTGGAAGATAAAGATGAAGTGGTAGCATGAAGCTGAAATTTGTAGTTGGGTACCGTACACATTATGGACAAAGTTTATTTGTCACAGGTTCTATCGCATCATTAGGAGCAGGAGATTCGTCCAAGGCTGTGAAGCTTTCACCTAGTTCTGGTGATTTGTGGGAGGGTGAAATAGAAATCAAATTTGACAAAAGAGTCGAATTCACGTATCACTATTTCTTAAAGGATGAACAATCTGGTGCTACTTTTCATGAATTTGGAAAAGATCGCCAAGTTGAGATTGATGCATCTTATTCGACTGTTAGATTAAGAGACTTTTGGCGAACAGCTAAGCTTCAGGAAAATTCGCTTTATACAGCTCCTTTTGAAAAGGCATTCTTTGTTCGAGGTAAGAAGAAAATGGATACTGGTAGTAAAACGGGTGTTCTCAAAATTCAAATGCGAGCACCTCGTATCAGTAAAGACTATCAATTAGGCATTATAGGCAGTCTTCCAGCGCTTGGTTCATGGGATGATTCAAAGGCTCTTTTAATGGGGGATGAGGATTTCCCCACTTGGAGTGTTGATATACCACTTGCAGTAAATGAGGTTTCTTTTGAATACAAATACGTTATCTATAGCCATAAGGAAAACCGAGTGGTGACCTGGGAAAACGGTGACAATCGATATTTTCCGTTATTAGAAGTTTCTGATAAGCATAAAAAAATCATCCATACAGATGAGAATTTCAGATATCCTGTGGGTAACTGGAAGACATCTGGTGTGGCTATTCCAATATTTTCATTGCGATCCAATGAGGGCGCTGGTGTTGGAGAGTTCACAGATATTAAAAAGTTGGTGGATTGGTCGGTTAAGACAGGGCTGAAGGTGATACAGGTATTACCTGTTAATGATACTGTGGCAACCCACACTTGGGTAGACTCTTATCCTTATGCCGCGATATCTGTTCAGGCACTACATCCAATTTATGCCAATTTGCAAGCTTTTGCGCCGCTAAAGAATAAGTCTAAAGAAATATTTACCGAGGCAGCGAAGCTCAACCAGCTGGTAGATGTAGACTATGAGTCGGTGATGAAGCTTAAGACCAAGTTTTTTAAACTTAGTTTTGACGAAAACAAGGCTTCATTTCTCTCTTCGAAGGAGTTTAAGCAATTCTTAAAAGCAAATGAGGCATGGCTACTGGACTACGCTGCTTTTAGCTACTTGCGAGACAAGCATGGGACTCCTGATTTTACCCAATGGGGTAAAAACAAATTCTTGAAGGCTAAGGAATTGATTGAATTTGTTTCGCCAACTCAGCCACATTATGATGATGTGGCGATATACTATTATATCCAGTACCACCTTGATAGCCAGCTGAAAGATGCGACAGCCTATGCCCGCCAGCATGGGGTGGTGCTCAAGGGGGATATTCCAATTGGGATTTATCGTAACAGTGTAGACGCTTGGCGCTTGCCACACCTTTTCAATATGGACACCCAAGCTGGAGCTCCACCAGATGATTTTTCAATTTCCGGACAAAACTGGGGATTCCCTACCTACAATTGGGACGAGATGGCTAAGGATGGCTACAAGTGGTGGAAAGAGCGAATGGTGAAGATGTCAGACTATTTTGACGTTTTTAGAATTGATCATATTCTTGGTTTTTTCAGAATTTGGGAGATACCATATTCGCAGGTTGAGGGACTTATGGGGAGTTTCAATCCTGCACTTCCATTTTCCAAAGAAGAATTAGAGCAGTGGGGTATTCATTTCGATGAAGATCGTCTTTGCAAGCCTTATATAAGAAGACATATGTTGTATGATATTTTTGGAAATCATGCTGAGAGCATCATGGAGGAATACCTAGATGAATATTCAGATGGATGCTTCAATATGAAAGCTGATTTTGATACACAGAGAAAAGTAAAAGTATGTTTTGACGGTCTAAATAAACGGCAGCCGGAAACTGAAGACTTTAATAATTGGATCAGATATAATCTCTACAGTATTATAAGTGAAGTAATCTTTTTATCGAACGAGAAAAACGGCAATGATTTGTTCAATCCGCGAATAGGATTCCACAGCACCTATTCTTACTCAGATCTGGATCCCCAGCAGAAACAACGACTTAACGACTTATACACGCATTATTTCTACAAACGTCACAATGACTTCTGGAGAGAAAGTGCCATGGAGAAACTTCCCATGCTCAAAGATGCTACAGACATGTTGATCTGTGGAGAAGACTTGGGGATGGTTCCTGCCAGCGTACCTGGCGTTATGGATGATCTACAGATCTTGAGTCTTGCAATTCAACGTATGCCTAATGATGATCGTGAGTTTTGGCATCCATCTGACACACCATATATGAGTGTGACGAGTACCGGAAGTCATGATATGTCTACACTCCGAGAGTGGTGGCAGGAAGATGCAGGGCAGACGCAGCGTTTCTACAATTCTATTTTGGGACTTTCGGGCGAGGCACCTTATTTCTGCGAGCCTTGGGTTGCTAAGGAAGTAATCAATCAGCATTTGCATTCTCCAAGTATGCTGGCGATTTTCCCATTGCAGGATCTTATAGCAATGGATGGCTCATTACGCCAAGACTCACCCGAGAAGGAGAGGATCAATGTTCCTGCTAATCCTCAGCATTATTGGAAGTATAGATTTCATATCAGTATGGAAGATTTATTGCAAGAAGAAGGCTTCAATAGCTTTTTACGTCAGCTGATTGATCAAGGTGGTAGAAGTGCAGATTACTGACATCTTTACAGGCGCCTCCAACGCTTTAATCTCTGGACGTGTCATAGGAGAAATCAACTAACCTAAATATGAAACACATCTTTCTGCTGTCTGCAGTTTTACTCTTCGGATGTATATCCGATGATGAGTTTGCGCCTGATTTCACACAGGAATCAGTCAATGGGTTTAAGCCAATTTATGCCGAGCCCCAGTCGCTTAAACTAGGTTTGGAAAGTGCGCGCAATATTAGCCTTGCAGGAAAAATCTATAGCTATGGCGATCTTTTACTTGTGAATGAAGTAGGGACAGGTATCCATGTTTATGACAATGCAGACCCCAAGAATCCTGTAAACAAATATTTCGTTTCGATTCCTGGCAATAATGACATGGCAATGAAAGCGGGGGTGCTCTATGCGGATAGTTACAATGACTTACTGACACTTGAAGTTTCCAAAGACACTGTTATACTGTTGAAAAAACTAGAGGATGTGATGGGATTGCTTGCTGGAGCGCCATCTTTTAGCGGAGTGTATTTTGAATGTGTGGATGAAAGTAAGGGCGTAGTAGTAGGTTGGGAAGAGGCTGAATTGAACAAACCTAAATGCTACAAGCCATGAGAAAGTATCTATATATTTTGATAGCAGGTCTTGCACTCATTTTTGGATGTGGAAGTGATAGTGGTGAAATCATTGGACCTTCAAATGGAGATGGATTTGGTGATGGTGGTGATCCAATTGGTATCGGTGGGTCTACGGCAAGGTTTACTATACATGGTGACTTCTTATATATCGTAAATGACTCTGAACTGAAAGCCATTGATATAGCAGATGCGGATGATCCAATACTTGCCTCTACTACAGATATCGGTCGTGGGATTGAGACTATTTACGGTTACAAAGGGAATCTCTTTATAGGTAGTCAATTCGGAATGCAGATATTCACCATTGGCTCAAAAGGAGAGCCTATTTACCGATCTGAATTTACACATCAGACTGCTTGTGATCCAGTGATAGCCAATGATAAATATGCATATGTGACCATAAGATCAGGGCTAGGATGTAATAACTTTAGTTTTGAAGCTAATCAGTTGATCGTTTTGGATATCACAGATTTGAATAATCCTTTTGCCGTACATCAAGAGCAAATGATCAATCCACGAGGGCTGACTTTTTTCAAAGGTGATTTATTCGTAGGTGAGGGAGAGAATGGATTGAAACAATACAGTCTTGATGATCCTGCCAATCCTGCATTGAAAGAATTCCATACAGACATAGCTGCAAATGATATGATAGGGTTGGAAAATACTATGATAGTGACCAGAAACGAAGGTATCTTTCAATTTGGCTGTGTAGATGATGAAATTCTGCTTCTAAGTCCAATTCGCTAATGAGGAACGGTATAATACTAATATGCTTATTGCTAAGGTTTACAGCCATTGGCCAAACCAATATCAGTGAGGATGAAAGTAATGTCGCTTTGCCAGAAGGCAAAGTGACATTATTGAAATTGGATGTGTCCAATATCATCAATCCAATAGACCCTACTTTACTACTCGCTCTGGAGTATCGCTTCAACTCTAAATGGAGTTTTAGTCAGGAGGCAGGCATAATAACAGGTACTAGAAGAGAAGAAGATATCACCGATGGCTTTATTGGTTTTAAAGTGCGTGAGGAGCTTAGATATTATTGGGAATCGGATATTGCCGAAAAAGTGCAACCTTATCTTGGATTTTCGGCCGCATACAGATACATGACCTTGAGAGAAAAGGGAAATGTTGGTTATGGTTGTTCTAATGGTTCATTGTGGTCATGTGACTATATACAAGAGCTTAATGATCCAGTAACTTCACACTTGATAGGAGGGCTTATACGCCTAGGACTTTTGACTTATGTAATGCCAAGATTGTCGCTAGAAGGAGACTTTGGTTTCAGCATGAGCTACCTGAGCTTCGACAGAAATCATGGTAAAAATGTGATATACTTTTTTGATGAAAGTATTGTAAATGAACAACCGCGTGGTTTCAATCTACTTCCTAATTTTTCTATCAAAGTGGGTTATTTGTTAGGTCAATAAGATCAATACTGTCCCTTGATAATGCTCACGGAGCGGTCAAAGTGAGAGAGAATCCAATTCCATATTTCAGCTGGATTATACTGCTTTTGGATACCAGGGAATTGACTATTTAGCCTTACGATAAGTCTGTCGTATTGGGCACTGTCCAAGTCGTAAAGCCTCATCAATTTTATTTTGATCGAATCCTGTGCAATGAAGCGCTGATAGGTGATTGTTTCCCTCGTTTCTTTGTACGCTTCAGTAGCGGCACGTTTTTCCTGTTCGTCCTTAGAGAAATAGGTAATCGGCCCATAGATCGTCGCTCCAGGGACTGGAACTCCACCTACGCCTGTGAGGCCCGGACGAATACTTCCTGCTCGAATAGGATCGCCAGCGTTTTCTATACTTAGGCCTTGTATGAACATTGGCGCACCTTGGATATTTAAGGGAACGCGATAATTAGGGTCGGCATAAATAGTAATGGAAGGTAACAGTATAGAGTCTACCGGTAGAACAATCTTGAGATAATTCAGAAGATGTTCTGGTTGAAGAATCACGAAAAGTGTTTGGTAGCCAACATATGAAACCTTCAGAGTATCACCTTTGGAGCCTGTGATGCTGAAATTACCTTGTCGGTCGCTCACCTTACCAAGTCCCATCGTGGTATTATAGACATGACAAAAAGCGACCTCTTCTTCATCCTCATTCGTAATCAAACCATTGATAACGTGCTGAGAGAAGGCGGTCTGACTGATTGCGAATAAGAAGAATAGGCTCAGGGAAATCTTCACTTCTGCAAGTAACGTAAGATCAAATTGGATGATCGTCAAACTCGAGATTTTTAACAATAATTTGGAGTTTG
>JBLIFO010000164.1:0-6608 GCA_047633875.1 Marinoscillum sp.
TTTCCTACACTGATATGCTGCAAAGTATTCTCATCATCGTAGGCTTAATCATCTTACTCTGGAATGTCCTTTCGCAAACAGGTGGAATTGCTCCTATCTTTGAGGATAAACCTGATTCCTTCTTTTCGCTCTTGCCTCCTCCTGGCTTAGAAAACTGGTCCGTTTAATTAGCAACATTTATGGCATTTTCCATTGGTGCGATACCCGTCCAAGAAATCTACCAACGAGCATTCTCTGCAAAGTCGGAAAAAGCAGGGGTCAATGGACATTACCTAAGTGCAGCCTTGCTCCTACTGATTCCAAGCATTCCATTGGTGATAGGCCTTGGTTCTGTATATCTGCATCCAGAGCTTATAGATGATGATCATGGACAGAGCATCATTCTCCAATCTGTTGCAAGATTCGCGAGCTTGCCAGTACAAGTTTTGTTTTATGGAGCCATGATCTCAGCCATCATGAGCACTAGCAGTGGCGCCATGCTAGCGTCTGCTACAGTCGTAGGTGAAAATCTCCTCAAGCCCAATTTCAAATCACTATCGGATAAGCAAATTCTTCTTTTCACTCGCTTGAGCGTTGTTTTGATGGCAGCCATCTCATGCTATTTTGCGCTTGGAGATATGAAGATTATGAGCCTTGTAGTGGCTTCCCTCAGTCTCATCATGGTGTCTATCTTGGCACCTTTTACCTTAGGGCTATTTTGGAAAAAGTCTTCTGTCTTTGGAACATGGTGCGGAGTGATCGTTGGTGACGTGGTATGGTTTATTTGCTATATGCTAGATATACCTTTGGATCCTACGCTTATTGGTACGCCTGCTAGCTTTGTAGCGATGTTTATTGGAAGTTTGATTGTAGCTGACAAGGAACCAATTCCACTATCCTAATTCTAAAGCGGCTAACCATTACATAACCATTCGAAAAAAAATTATACGTTTTGATCAAGCCGATTCATTTAAATATTATTTCTAATTAATAACTTCACACCGCACTATCGCTGGAGATAGTAATTAAACGACAAAGCCATGAGCAAAAGCCAAGACGCCAAGAAGAGTGTAAAAAAAGAATCTCTAAAGACTCCTAAGGAGAAAAAAGAGGAAAAACGCTTGAAAAAGCAAGGAAAAAAATAAGCATCTTAATCTAAAGGTCTGTGGGTCACAGGCCTTTTTTTTGTAATAATGGAGCTTAGGCTAATTAGATCAACTAAAAAAGTGTGCATTGCATGCATCACCAAAACAATGCTATGAGAAATAGTCTAGTTATGTTGTCCATTTTAGCTGCAGGTGTTTTTGCCTGTGGAAGAAGTGAAACTACTAAAGCAAATATCATTATACTGAATTTAGAGCATTTGAATCCAGCTGGTAGTACTTACCAACAAGAGTCTCTAAACAACCCTGCTAGTAAATTCATTTACACCCAAAATGCTTATGCAGACAGCATTGGCAATCAGCTCACGATACAGAATAGCCTTCCCAAAGGTGGATTAAAATACACGGCACCTTCGGGCGAAGAATTTGTCTATGCCGTATTCTGGACATGTATTACCAATGAAACTGCCTATCCTTTAAATCTGAAGATCAACTTTCCAGATCAGCCTTTCAAACCTTCAGATTCCGAGGAAACTTACTGCAACTTGTTGTTTCCAACTGATAAGATGACTCCTGAAAAAGAATCGTTGTTTGATTACGGTTTAGCAAACATGAATGCCTCATTAGATCACCTTTTTAATCAACCGTCTGAGCTATCTACATTGATTGAACCAAAAGCATCTCATACCTTTTATGTGGTATCACTCTGCAATCAAGGAGTGAAAGGCACGATCCGAGCTGAACTTAGCTTAAGAGAACAGATGCTTTATTATCGCTTGAATAACAAAGAGATTCCTTGCGGTGAAATAAGTTTTCAGCAGCTCAAAAATTAGGTCTAGCCTATTTTTCATATCAAAGGGAATGGAAGAGGATTTGCAACTACACCAAAAGATTGCTTCGTATCTCCGTGTATGGGTAAGTAAATTTTCAGTATACAATAGAGATCAACCCTTGTAATTCAACTTCCTTTTGAGTTAAATCAATATAAGTGATTAAGTAATAGTAAGTTCCCGATGATAATTTTTTTCCATTTTTAGTCTCTCCATTCCAGTCAATTGATAAATTGTTAGTCTCAAAAATCAGATTACCACTTCTCTCAAATATTTTGGTATTCATGGAAACTATATTACTCATTTCTTGAGGTATAAACTCATCATTTATTCCATCATTATTTGGTGTAAATACATTTGGAAGAATCAGGTGTCCAGGACAAGATTCCTTTGAAACATCTACTCTTTCGATTGTGCTACAACCGTCTACAGTTATTGTAACAAAATAGAACCCGTCTTCTGTTACTGTGTAAAGAGATCCTGTAAAGCCATCATTCCACAAATAGGTTGCATTAGGAAGTGTAACGTCAATGGTGTAACTATCCTGCGAGCATGAAATTCTTTCATTTCCAATCTTCAAGCTTGGTCTCGGCTTTGTTTTAACGATTATTTCGTCAATTTGCCTAGGGCAATAGGTATGATCGACTTGCACTGAATATTTTCCTGATTCAGTTATTTTGAATGTTGGTGAGGTTGAACCATCACTCCATAGATAAGTTGCATTTTTCATTGTTGCATCTAATAAAATCCCAGAACCTTCACATAACTCCTGATCCGGACCCAATTCCAATTCGTCAAAATATTTCACGGAAATAAATTCATTTCTTGCACCACATGAGTTAGTAACTCTAACCCAATATGTCCCTGCTTCAGTAACTTGGTATGTAGCATTAGTTGATCCATCTTGCCAGCTATAATAGGCATTATCTGCAAAAGCATCTAAAATCAGTAAGTCACCAAAGCATAACGTAGTATCTGGACCCAGATTTAGCTTAATTTCGTTATCTATTTTGATGTTAATTGAATCTCTGTGAATCCCGCACGAGTCAGAAACCTCGACCCAATAAAGTCCAGAGGACTGGGCTAATAAACTCTCTCCTTTTGATCCATCAGACCATAAATGATCTGCGTTTTGAATACCTGAATTCAAAACGAATATACCGCTTTGGCAAATAGTCGTATCCTTACCGAGATTGAGTTGAGGAGTGACTTGCACAAAAATAGAGTCTATAGTTGCCCCACATGCATTGCTTACTTGCACCCAATAAAGTCCAGATTGTTTAACACTATAAATGCTGTCTGTAGAATGATCTTGCCACAAGTAAGTAGAACCTATGGATGATGCCGACAGTATAAAATTTACATTTCTACAAAGTGTTGTGTCTGATCCTAAATCCACCCTTGGCAAGGATGGACATTTAACATCAAATACCTCTGATGTAACTATACAACCACCATTTGTGGTTACATCTACTGTATATTCTCCAGCTTGCATATCCGAAATGAAGGGATCAGATGATATGTGCAGGCCATTTCTGTACCATCGGTAATCATTGTATTTTTCCGCCAACATAAGAGAATCTTGATAGTGGACGATTTTTGGTAACCCTTGTAATTGATCCATGAAAACGATGGTATTAACCCAAAAAACATCCTGTGCGTTCCATATGTCAGGGCCGGTTGTTACTCCATCATTGCTATTAAAAGAAGTACCTACCATTGTATAACTATCAACATCAGCAATAATGAGATCCAGCGTATTGCAATCAATTATCAAAGTAGGGTTTAAAGCAAAATCAGTTGCTAAGACAATTGAATTATCTGGGATCATTGAAAAATAACTTTGCAAATCACCCCCCTGATTGGTACCTATTAAATTACCAAACGGCCCATCAAAAATGGTTGTTTTTTTTCCTGCTTCTGTGCGTATGAGAGGGCTTGGTACTTGAAATTGATAACCAATCCCCCATTTATCAGCTAATATTCGACTATCATAGGTAAAATCCGATAATTCATATCTCCCACTATTCGCAATAATCAATTTACCCCCCTTCCGAGACCATTCATACAGAGAATCTATTTCACTATCGGTGAATCTTTTAGAAACTGCTAACCAGCTTAAATTGAAACTACCAAAGAAAAAAATACTATTGTAAGGAAGCACTGTGGCAGACCTAAGACTGCCTGACTCTGTAAACTTATCAATTATCGTTATTGCCTTATTGTACCTTCCGCCCTGCCCAAAATTTTCTTTTGAAAGAAGCTTTTGACGTGAAGAAATTGACATATGCCTTCCATCCAAGGTATAGCCTCCATCGAAAGCTTCTGGAAAACGATCGTCACTAACACTATAGATGCGAATCTCATTATTTTGAGCTTTCACTTTGTAGATAGAAAAACAAAGAAAAATAGAAAGAATGGTGATTATAAGAAGCTTGTACACTGCTTAGTAATATAGTTTAAATGCTAACATAACGCTATATTCCATTTAAATTTTGTCGGAAGAATAGTGGATTAAGATAAGGAATTTGAAAACTGAATATTAATTATTTCAGAAGTACTAGCAAAGGACTTTATGTTAACGATTAAGACTGCTTCGTGCCTCAGTGACCCCAGAAGAATATTTGTCATATCCCCTTTACTGGCGCAAGGGTCTCCCTTGTGACCAATGTCAGAGCAAGCACAAAGTCGTTAAGTTAAGGTTTAACCTGACCACCAATGTCATCCTGAATTTATTTCAGGATCTTATTCTGGCATCTCGTCTTCGATGGATTCTGAAATAAATTCAGAATGACCTTAACTTAACGACTTTGGTACAATAGACTGCTTCGTTCCTCGCAGTGACGACAGAAAACAATTTCTACATCAAAGCGTAATAGTCAGCCTATCCAAGATCTTCCCTTCTTTCACTACCACCATCGTATTAACGGGTACTGACTCCCAGCCGGGATCTTCGCTTAGTGGCTCTGAACTGATAATCACAGCTTTCTCATGCTCTCCTGGATCATGCATATAGCACACTCCGTCTTCACAAACGTACTTTCTGCCCATGTTGAGATACAAGGAGTCTGCGTTGGATGGGTCGTCTGTAGTGAATCGCACAGCTACTGCAATATGACCATCGGTCAATACCATATTCATGTAACTGTGCTCTGTAGTTCCCGCAGCTTTGCCAAGTTCTGTGACCTTACGGATGGTACTCATCAGCGAACTGCTCATTTGATCATGAGCTGGTAGAGTGTCCCGCTCTTTAAGTTCGTCTTGTAGTAGTCTGAAGAAATGCTCCGAATCTGTAGAGCCCTGCAATGCATCAAAAGCCTCATCGGAAAGTAGCTGCGTGATTTTACGTCTGATCAAGTGAAATCCGCCAATATCTCCATTATGCATAAAAGCATATTTGCCAGCACTGAATGGATGACAATTGCTCTCAGACACTTGCAAACCTTGCGTTGCGGCACGCACGTGCGCCATGATACAAGAGGATTGTGTGAGCCGTGCCAGTTCGCGGAGGTTTCTATTGTTCCAGGCAGGAGAAACAGACTTAAAGAAAGCTGGTACTTCAGAGATAGAGTGGTTGTACCATGCCAGACCAAAACCATCGCCATTGAGCGGTTCGTCGCGCTCTAGGGAATTGAAGCTTTGGTTGATCAGAGAATGTTTGGGTTCAGTGATGAGGGAGTCAATTCCAATTGACTTACCCTGATAGAAGGTGAATCGGCACATAGCCTTGGGGTTTGGGATGTTTCAGAAAAGTTAGGAAGAATTTTGGTGAAAATAGCTATGCCTGAAATGGGTTGTTATTCGTCTAGATTGACGTAACCATTGCGTTTGAATGGAGGAATGGGTAGTTTCACCCATGGGGTTTAAAATAACTTCCACGAATAAAATATAATGCGGATATCATCCACTGTGGTTGTTATCTGGATGTCATCTGTAAGAGAATAAAATGCCAACACTTCACGAATATTTTAGGAATGACTTTAAGGATTTGAGCCTTGACGCAACCTTAACTGTTAAAATTGGCAAACAGGAAACAGGTAAAGTGACAGATTTTATAGAAATACCTATTAACCAAAGGTTGCAACAACATTCATATAGCTCAGCTAGGCTGTTTACTTTTTACATTCCTGAAACAACAAATACCCTTTTAGCATGCAAGGCTATTTTAGATGGCCTTGAACAACGGAAAGCAGATTCGGATGGTATAATAGCTATTGGTGGATTTATGAACGACATAACAGTTGGTGAACATTCAACTGTGTATTCCAACAGGGTCTTCTTCTATCATGAAACGCCATTAAATACTGAAGAATTGGAGATTTTAGACAAAATAGCGAAAGACATAAAAGTGTTTCTTACCTTAAGAAGTAGATCATATTTGGAAGATAAAATTAAAACTCAGCAACCACAGGCCTTTATTTCTCATGACAGCAGAGACAAACAGCTTATAGCTAAACCTTTAGCTCATGGTTTGAATTCAAGATTGTGCTTCTCATGGTACGATGAATTCACTCTAAAAGTAGGTGACAGCCTGAGAGAATCTATTGAAAAGGGAATTAAGGAAGCGAAGAAATGTGTCCTTATACTGACTCCTAACTTCCTAAATAATCCTGGGTGGACTAAAAAGGAGTTCAACTCAATTTTTACCAGAGAAATGATTTTCAACGAACGCATTGTTTTACCTATTTGGCACAAT
>JBLIFO010000165.1:0-6589 GCA_047633875.1 Marinoscillum sp.
ATTGTTGTTCTTTATCGGACATCTGATCTTAATTTTAAGGTTATACAACTTAATAGTGATTTTCTTATTCTTTTCATTTTCACAGCAATGTGATTTTCTGTGAGCCCAGTTATCTTGGCGATTTCTTTATAGGGCAACTCGTCTAAAGATAATATGACAATAGATTGATCTGATTCATGGAGTTTGTGGACGCAACTATTGAGTGCTTGAAACTTTTCTTCCTGTTTGTTATCTGGTATGGATTCGCGAGGTTCAAATTGAATTGATTCCAACCGAATCGTCTTTCTGTCGCGGTGATCTGCCTTATTTTTATATCTCATGCAGACATTTAGAGCAATTCTATACACCCAGGTATTCATTCCCGATCTATTTTCAAATGATGAATAAGCCTTCCAAATTTGAATTATAACTTCCTGGAAAAGGTCTTCAGGTTCAATTGGAGGCACAGCGTATATCCTGCAAATTATATAGATTCTATCCTTATTATCATCAAGAGCCTGTTCAAAAGTTGATTCTTGCTTGTGCTTCATTCAATGTTTTTTAAACCTTCTACATTATTAGTTACATTAGTTTAAAGGATGTGACAAGATAATTGCAATTTATATTGACGTTGTGTAGTGAAGACGAAGGTAGTATTGCCAGCATCGAGATAAAATGAATAAACGCTATTCACTATATCCTTCTGATGTCTATTTTGATTTATTCAGTTTCAGTGAAAGGCAATTACTTGAAAAACTTAGGTGGAGACGTCAAACTACAATCCTGAGGTATAGTTCCCAGAAATTGCGATTCTCTAAACTTTCGGGATTTAGGTGTTTTTTCTCGCTATCTCAAAATTTTAATAGGCGAGTAGTAACAAACGTTCTTTTTATTCAAAACCCGATAGGTATTAACAGCTATCAATCCAAGATTTAAGACATACATTGCTATCTCAAGGATAATGATTGTTCGAAAGGTGAGACTTGGTATAAGTCCTGTTTGAGAAATAATAAATAAGGTAAAGGGAAGTACGACTAGTAGCAAAACCCATATTATCTCAAAGTTGATAAGGGAAACACCCACCTTATGAACGTCCTTTAATTTATCTTTTTTGTTCGTCCACATTATAAATGGTACCAATATTCCCAATATTGGAAACACTAAAAAGGACAAGGCGGCTAGGTTTAGAAATACCAGAAATCCATTATCCTCTTTGATTTTCCAATCAATAAGCTCATCAGGATTTATACCCAAAGCAGCAGACAATCTTTTCAGCGTATCTCCTGTCGGATTACTTTCTCCATTTTCAATTCGCTGAACAGTCCTATGACTCAAGCCAGCCTTCTCAGCAAGGGCTTCCTGTGATAGAGCTCTTCTAGACCTATACTCTCTGACTCTAGTTGCAATAAGTGAATGCTTCATTCTTATTTATATGTAGGTTTTAGAGCATGTGATGGAGGAAGAGCTGTAGATCTCAGTAATAAACCCAGTATGATTTGAATAAGTGAATCGTAATCTGCTTAGTTAGATACTGATTATTTAAAATTATGGTAAGGTGAACTGAAACGGCATGAAAAGCAAAGATCCAATAATTTCTGTTTTGGAAAAAGCCAACTATCATCAAACTCGGCGAAAGGTGAAGATTTCAAGTTTTTCAGGCAAGAAGATCCCAATCTAATAATACAACAAAAGTATAAAACAGATTACTCAACAGATGAAGTATGATTGCTGTTTTAAGAGAGCGAGTATACATATATATCCATCCCCAAGCCAAGCTATAACCAAAATACATAGGCCACAAAATCATTGGGCCATGGCCAAGCATAAACACAAATGAAGTAATTAATATAGCTATCCAATGAGGCATTCGCTTTGCCAGTGAAGATTGCAGGTATCCTCTAAAAATAATTTCTTCCATCACTGGACCTACAATAAGTCCTAAAGAAAGAAAACCTGTCACTCCTAATATTGATTCAGTTTCGAGTAAATAAGCAAACAATTTTGAGGCACTTCCAATAATATCCCCATGCCCAAAAATGGGTAGAATAAAAGATCTATAAATCCAAGCTAAGAAATGGGAAGCTGCAAGTAATAAAAAAATGAAAAATGCTGCTTTCCTTATGCTTACAGCACTTCTTCGAAATCCTAATTGAGATAAAAAAGGAGAGCCCAATCGTCGAATATCAAGCCAGATTAGCATTAATACGATAACTCCTGAGATAAGCACAGATGTCATTCCAATAATTTGTATATCTACTATGACCTCTTGATTGCTTTGGCTACTTATAATTTTTATTCCGTAAGCGAATGCAATACCAACGATGGTTTGAATAACATGCATCATTACCAGGGCAATAAAACCACGTTTTACGGTCAGTATGTAAGGCTTGTATGTGTCTGCTTTAGACACATCATCACCAAAAAAATGTTCGTAATTAATTTTCATAATAGCACGTTGTGAATGCCAGGTATTTATTGGCTCGTCTAATGATTGAACTGCCATACTGGAAATTCAATTGCGAATAGCAAGAGCATCTGACTCACTGCAAAACTAGCTTTAGAAGATGTTATGATGTTACGTAACCTTCATGACATCTTCACGACATCTAAGCCAAATGCTATTAAAAAAGACTGTTTCACCCAGATGGGACAAGGGTTGGGTTAATTAGAAGAGAATACTATAAGCAATGATGCTGAACTTGGAAAATCTAGCAGCCATACAACTCAGTCATTAGGAAACAGCTTTCTCGGAAGCGTCATCAGCTCTATTTGCCTACCATCTATATATCGGACATTTTCTCCGTCGAAGAAGGCGTCTTCCTCGAGCATAATTCTAATTTCCTTGCCCCAAGGTTCAATGTACACACCCGCATTTAGCTCTATAGAGTGGGCAGTATTTTCATAAAGAGGATAGTCACCTGCACCCGGCACTCCGCCTTGTTGATCCCAAAGACCGATAGTAGGTCCAGCTGCATGGCCATGAAAGCCAATAGGGTGTGTGTAGATCACACCTTTGATGCCCTCAGACATGCACTGATCGAGTGTAGCTTTCAGAATCTCATTGCCGGTACGTCCTAGCGCAAAGTTACTTGTCAGAATATCCTGAACCCTGTTGCCTACCTTAAAAGCTTCGTTTAGATACTCAGGAGAAGCTTTCTCACCTGGTCTCAGAATATAGACATGCTGCTGTGTATCGGTATTCAATCTGAGGTAGGTTATCCCAAAATCTACATGAACAAGATCTCCGGGGACGATGACCATTTGGTCTGGACGTTCAGAAAAGGATCTGAGGTGATCAAAACTCTCAGGGTCTGCCCGCTGAAGCGAAACCGACGGATGAAACCAAGCGGTAAAGCCAAGTTCACGGATCCGATCTCGGTACCACCAAACTACCTCATCAGTGGTGGTTACTCCCGGCTGGATCACTTTTTCAGAAAAGCCTTCTGCGATAATCTGGTGTGCCATTCTAACGATATTCTGGTAAACCACCATTTCTGACTCAGTACGAGTCTCTAACCACCCAATAGCTACATTCTCTGCACTGACCACCCGGGACTTATACTTTGACGGGAGGACTTCTATTAGTTGATCATAGTGAGTGGAGGAGATGCCATCAGCCAGCGCGAAGGTCTTCGATTTGTTGATGCCTATTTTCTTTGGATTCTTCTGCTCGATGATTTCTGCAAGAGCTTTCCATTGGTCTGGTTGCTCTTCTTTGTTCCAGAGGGTTTGGAAAATGTCTCCAGTATTATATCTAGAAATACCGAAAGTTTCCAATGGCTGCCCTTCTCCAGGATCGTAAGCTACCAGAATGGTAGTGCGCCTTGCCGACTGCCAAGTGGCCGGCAGAAGTGTCTTGATGACTGGGTCTTCGTTGTATTCTCTGGCGATGATCACCCACATATCTATTTCCGCTCGCCTCATAATCTTTGGTAAGACAGTCTGCATGCGCTCAGCCAGCCAGGTATCTATTACTTCTGCTCGCTCTTGCATGTTAAGCGTTTTCGGGAAATAAGGATTTTGGGCCCTTGCGAGGGAAAGTGAAAAGACAGTAAATAGAAAAACAAAGAGGTATGAAAAGCGCATCATAATCGATTATGTGTTGATTAAAGATTGGTGTTAACAGGTAAAGGGAGTATTCAATCAAAGATCGATCGAATCTCTCATCTCAAATTTAATCAGGAAAAGGTTTCCTTCTCGCGGTTCTCTTCTCTGAAACTTTATAAAATAGCTTCCACGCTTTTCACCAAAAAGCTGGGAACAAACGCTCTGTATTGTTAGGTCTGCCATTCTTGAAGAACCACCCAAAGGTGTAAAGGAATACCTTTTGCAAATACCTAGAGTCAAATTTGAGAGCTGGGAGAATATCAACCACTGTCAAATTACCGTTTTTTAATTAATTATCTGTGACTTAGTGGTATGTAACAGTTTATTTCCGGTTACAGACAGATAGCGCCTTTTAGTTTCAAGTCACAAAACAGTAATACTTGCTATCAGCACAACGGGTGATGCCTATCAGACTGAAAAAGGATAAGAACAGGTAATGGTTGTATTAAACTGAGGCAGGCAAGAAAACACTCGATCCGCACATTTCCGCTCCACAACATAAATCATACGGCCGCTTGATGCTTCTCATGAAAAGGGTAGATCATGAATCATACATTAGCTAAGTCGATAACAATAGCTAACCCTAAATATCTAGATCATGGATACACTAGTTAAAACCCAAATTGACATAGCAGAAAAACTCTATCACCAAGCCAAAGAGGAACTATGCAAACCCGAGGAAGATGTAGTTCCTTACAGCGTTTGCCAAAGCGCATACAATGCTGTCGTCAGTTACCTCAGTGGCGTACTTATCAATCACAATATCCCCATCTCAGAACCCATCAAAGTAGAGGAGTTGATTAACAGCTGCAGGGCTTTAAATCCTAAATACAACAATCTTCAATTATCCCCCATGTATCATCCCAAAGCCACAGAAGATGTCTGGATGAATATGAACACGGCACTAGGCTATATGGCCATGGCCGAAAAAACACGTCAGATGATCAATCTGATCTAATTGAATCCCACAAAAACAATTCGATCATGAGTGCAAAGAAACCTACGCCAAAATATCCAGGTATTAGATCCGCTATGGATGGAAATACGGCCGCCATCATGTGCGAGCGCGAATCCTCTGATGCGGCAGGCGCCTATCCGATTACCCCGTCCACCCAAATGGGTGAATACTGGGCTGAAGAAGCAGCCAAGGGTCACTTAAATATTTCCGACAAGCCTTTGATTTTTATCGAGCCAGAGGGAGAGCATGCCGCCGCTGCAGTCACCGCCGGCCTTTCCATGACAGGGCAGCGTGCGGCCAATTTCTCCTCAGGTCAGGGGATCGCGTATATGCACGAGTCGCTCTATGCGGCAGTGGGTAAGCGCTTGACCTACATTCTCAATATAGGCGCTCGGGCCATGACCAAGTCCACGCTCAACGTGCACGCTGGCCATGATGATTACCACTCCATAGACGATACAGGTTTCTTTCAACTCTTTGCGAAAAATGCCCAGCATGTCGCTGATTTAAATGTCATTTCCCACCGTATTGCTGAGCTAGCACTTACACCAGGCGTTATCGCCCAGGATGGTTTCCTTACTACGCATTTGATCGAAAGCTTATATGTGCCCGAAAGAGACCTCATCAAGGAATATCTCGGTCGGCCAGATGATATCATCGATACACCTACGCCTGCACAGCGCATCATTTACGGAGATACACGTAGGCGGATTCCCGAAATCTGGGATGTTGACAATCCACTCATGGCGGGTATCGTGCAAAATCAAGATTCCTACATGCAAAGTGTAGCCTCACAGCGACCATTTTTCTTCGACCATATCCGTGACCTTACAGATATGGCATTTGCAGAATATGCTGAACTCACCGGAAGACAATATGAGCGCGTCATGACCTACAAGGCAGAAGATGCAGACTATTTGATTCTCGGTCAGGGAAGTGTGGTGCCAAGTGCGGAGGTAGTGGTTGACTATTTGCGGGATAAGCGAAAACTCAAAGTAGGCGTGGTGGACTTGGTCATGTTCAGACCGTTTCCAGCAGATTATTTGGGTAGAATTCTCAAAGGCAAAAAAGGGGTGGTCATCTTAGAAAGACTGGATCAGCCATTGGCGGAAGATCCGCCCATCGCCCGTGAACTACGTGCGGTGATTTCCAAATGTTTGGAAAATGGTTCGGTAAAAAATGTTAAGCCTTATCCAGACCTAGAAACCTATCAAGCCAAAGATATACCAGCAATCTACTCAGGCTCATTTGGAATGGGTAGCCGTGACCTTCAGCCAGAGGCACTCATCGGGGCAGTAGAGAATATGCTACCTGATGGTAAACACAAAAAGCATTTTTACCTATCGATAGATTTCATAAGAGACAATCCTTTTACACCGAAGCAGCGCAGCTATCAGGAGACCATACAGGAAGCTTATCCGATGGTAAAAGAAATGGCAGTGCATGGATCGGAGAATCCAAACCTAATGCCGAAAGGAGCTACTACGGTGCGTTTTCACTCAGTAGGAGGTTGGGGAGCGATTACCACAGGTAAGAACCTCGCCA
>JBLIFO010000166.1:0-6533 GCA_047633875.1 Marinoscillum sp.
TTCGGAAAGGTTAGTAAAGCAGCTATTAGATGGAGCTTCGAATTACCATATTATGCTTCTTAAAGCTCACCAAGGAGTGATAGATGCTCTTATATGGACAAATTGGGACAGTCTAATAAAACACCCTGAAGCTTCAAAAAGGTTAAAAGGATTTAGAGATCAAACTACTAATTTTCAGTCGCTTTTTGACAAGTTTAATAGCACAAACCCTGATTTTCAAAATTATCATGTCCATTTGGATGATTATATAAAATTCTCAACAGAGGCTGAGGCTATGAACAGCTTTACAAAGATTTTAGATAAAACAAAGGGTATTATTCATTTCGCTAAAACCAACATAAAGGAGTTGAAATCAAGATCTAAACAGAAAGAAACTGAATTAGACAGGCAATTATCCAGTTGAAAAAAGTGTCTATAAGGCACTGCAATGTCATATGCCAAGACTGGCTGGCATGAGCTTAAGCCTCGTGTCTTATCCCTGCTAACGCGAGGCTTTGCATAGTGTCCACATATTCGTAAGTCTAAAAGTAAGAGCAAAATGCTCGCATCAACTAGGGTAGCCTACTTCTAGCCTTTCATTTTGGTTATCTCCTGTCTCGAATCAAAAAAATCTGTGATGTAAATAGCCTCGTTTTCAATTTTGTAAACGATCTTAAAATGGCCTTCTATAATTCTTCGGTAGTCTTCTTTTAAATGCTGCAAGTATTCTTCAAGTTGTCCTTTGTGAGGATTTAAGGCCAAGCTCGTATGTTAGCGAGGTGAAATAAAATATTCTTTAATAGTGTGGCTTTTTCAGGGGAAAGATTTTGATCTTCGATAGCAAAACTCAAGAATTCTTCAAGACTATCGATGGACTGAGCGGTATAAATTACCCTCATATACCCATGCGCTCTTTTATCTTTGCCTCGGCCTCTTCTCTACTGTAAACCCTTCCCTCCTTAATATCAACATTGGCTTTCAATGCTCTAGAGCTCAATTTTTCCTTCAACTCAGGATCGAGTTTCTGTTGCTCGTTTCTAAGAACTGACTCCAGCTTATTCATCAATTGTTCATTACTTATTGCCAGTATCTCCTCTATAAATTGAAGTTTTCTCGTTTGTAAATCCATATTTAAAGTTAGCGATTCAATTTCTAATTTGGTTGTTTTCCCCTCCCTTGCGCGAGGCTTAGCCTCGTGTCCACACCTTGATAATTCCAAAAGAACAAGCATTATGCTCACATTAGCAAAAGGACGATGCTATCGAGCTCTGAATAAAAGAGGGTCTAGGTCAAATCAAGAGAAGATCCGAGCAATGCGCTTGCACCTGACTTCCTAATTAAAAATCCTTTGTTGGCTCATTCACTTTGTTATTGTTGCTCTCTTTGGGAATGGGATCCGTTGATCCAAATCTTGGACTATACTCCCAAGACATAAAAGGAATGAAAGCATAATAAGCGTGTTGATCAATTTAGGCTAAACCAATATCTTCTTTGTGCGGCCTCTATTGATACCATTTATACCCTGCAGACCGCCAGTATGAACCAATACAATTGTTGATCCTCGGTCAAAATAATCAGTTTCAATAAGGGTTCTTACTGCAAAATACATTTTAGCCGTGTATATGGGGTCAAAAAGCACATTAATTTTTGATTTGGTTTCATTTATAAAGTGCACTAAGTCATCACTCACTTTGCCATAGCCCCCCCAGTGCCAGCCTTCGATCAGCTCATAATTGGGGAAACCCACATCATAATCAGATAATAATTTTTGAAAGTGAAATAACAACCCTTCCCCTTTTAATGCCCAAACTCCTAATACTTTTCCCTTTCCTTTGAGCCCAGAGATCAATCCTGCCATGGTACCTCCAGTGCCGACAGATGTCACGATATAGTCGAAATCAAGGCTGATTTCATCTATTATTTCTGCGCATCCAGCTATTGCCAGTTGATTGGTACCGCCTTCCGGCAAAATTAAATGATCGGCAAAATCGACTTTTAGCAGCTCGGGAGATTGCGTAAAAGACTTATAAGCTGATCTTGGGATAAAACGCAATTCCATCCCTTTGTCATGTGCAAAAGCCAATGTATCGTTGCTAGCCTCATTTAATTCATCACCCCTGATAAACCCTATGCAAGGAATACCTTGTTCTGCGCACCCGGCTGCTGTTGCGGCAATATGATTTGAGAACGCACCTCCGAAAGTGACGATACCTTTCAGGTCATTTTCTTTGACGAATTTCAAGTTGTACTTGAGTTTGCGCCATTTGTTACCCATGATCTCAGGGTGGATGAGATCGTCACGTTTTATATAAACCCTTAGCTCCTTTTCATCGAAAAGAGGGTCTTCGACTTTTTCTAAAGGAGAAGGTATGCGCGCCATAGATCGAAGTTAGATTAACGTTGATGCAAATTTCAAACTTCCCAATATAAGGTTAATCCAGACAAAGCAAAGCTTTAGTCTGCTGCTGACGCTTTGGTCACAGTCAGACAAGCTGTGCTTCGTCAGACCCTTGGGCAAATTATGCACAGAGCATAATTAGGGATAAATTTGCACCTATGACGGAGCATAATGAAGACCAGTTGGATGAGGAGTTATTTGAGCATCACCACATCATAGTAGATCCCAAGCAGACAATGCTGCGGATTGACAAGTTTTTGATGGATCGGATGTCCAATGTCACACGCAACAAAGTCCAAACAGGGATCAAGGAAGGCTTTGTCAAAGTAAACGGAGAGACAATCAAGTCAAACTACAAAGTGCATCCAGGGGATTCCATTCAAGTTTATCTCTCCGTCCCACCTCGCGATGAGGACTTAGTGCCAGAAGACATTCCCTTGAATATCGTTTACGAAGATGAGCACTTGCTTGTAGTCAATAAACCTGCAGGAATGGTCGTACATCCAGCTTATCAAAACTGGTCGGGGACTTTAGTAAATGCGCTGGCATATCACTTTCAAAATCTTCCAGAAATGGCGGGAAATGAAGGACGTCCAGGACTTGTTCACCGAATAGATAAGGATACTTCTGGATTGTTGGTGATTGCCAAGACTGAGCTGGCCATGAATGGATTGGCAAAGCAATTTTTCGATCATAGCATAGAGCGGACATATTATGCACTTGTTTGGGGAGTACCTGAGGAGGATGCTGCCACTATCAATGTCCATGTGGGTAGAAGTTTAAAAGACCGAAGGATCACTACAGCATTTCCAGAAGGGGATTTCGGCAAACATGCCATCACGCATTTCAAAGTACTCAAAAGGCTGCGTTATGTTTCTTTGCTTCAATGTAATCTGGAGACGGGACGCACCCATCAGATCAGAGCGCACATGAAGTTTGCAGGTCACACTTTGTTCAATGATGCCACTTATGGAGGTGATCAGGTGTTGAAAGGAACGGTTTTCACGAAGTACAAGCAGTTTGTTCAGAATTGCTTCAAAGTCATTCCTCGTCAGGCACTGCATGCTAAGACCTTAGGGTTTATCCATCCAGCTACGAAAGAGTATGTTCAGTTTGATTCTGAATTACCAGAAGATTTCACAAATGTGCTAGAGAAGTGGGAGCATTATGTAGTGCATCACGACGATTGATTGATCATCTCCAGCAAACTATCCAAGTACTCCCGATCATTTGCAAGTCTAGGCACTTTGTTTTGACCACCAAGTTTACCTCTCCGCTTCATCCAGTTGTAAAAGGTGCCATGATCTACACGATGCACTTTAGGAGCTACAAGCGCAATGTTTTTGTGCCGTTTGGCATCATAGTCTGAGTTGATTTCTCGGAGTTTCTCATCTAGGATCTGACCAAACCTTGCTAACTGGTCAGGCTCTTTTGCAAACTCTATGATCCACTCATGGCAGCCTTGTTTGCCACTTTCCAGATACTGTGGGCCAGCGGTATAATTCTCGATTTTAGCATCAGTCTTTTCAGCCGCAAAAGCAATTGCCTCTTCTGCATTCTCGATAATCAGTTCTTCACCAAAAGCATTGATGAAATGCTTCGTACGACCAGTAATCTTAATCCTGTGTGGATCGAGCGAGGTGAAGCGGATTGTATCGCCAATTTTATATCGCCATAGGCCAGCATTAGTTGTGATGACTATCGCGTAGTTTTTATGCAGCTCTACTTGCTCTAGTTTCAATGTTTTTGGTTGCTCCTTGTCCCACTCCTCTGCTGGAATAAACTCATAGTAGATGCCATAATCTAGCATAAGTAGCATCTCCTTAGAGTTGGTTTGATCTTGTATCCCAAAGAAACCCTCCGAAGCATTGTAGGTCTCCATATAATGCATGCCTTTGGAAGGAATCAGGCTTTGAAAAAGACTCTCATAGGGAGTGAAAGAGACTGCTCCGTGGATAAACACCTCTAGATTTGGCCAGACCTCCAATATAGATTTGGCGCCTTTTATTTCCAGAACTCGCTCCAAAAGGACGATCGTCCAAGTCGGCACACCAGAGATAGAAGTCACGTCCTCATCCTGCGTGTATTGGGCCATTTTCTCGATTTTCTCTTCCCACTCATCCATTAAAGCTATTTCCATGGAAGGTGTACGCACCATCTGCGCCCAAAAGGGTAGATTTTTCAATAGCACCGCGGACACATCTCCGTAGTAGGAGCGACCATTTTTATCAAATTGGTTCACTTGTTGGCTCCCACCAATGACTAGATTTTTACCCGCAAACATCTTCGTCTGTGGGTAATTGTTCATATAGATAGAGAGCATATCCTTACCACCTTTGTAATGACAATCTTCTAATGCTTCATTAGAAACGGGTATGAATTTGCTACGCGAATTGGTCGTGCCAGAGGACTTTGCAAACCAGCGAACCTCTGTGGGCCAAAGCAAATTTTGCTCACCCTTCATAAGTCGATCTATATAAGGGAATAATTCCTCATAGGAGACAATCGGTACTCGCTGTTGAAATTCGCTGCTGCTGTAGATACTCGCAAAGTCATATTTGCGTCCATATTGGGTGTTTACAGCTTTCGCCAAAAGGCCTGTAAGGATTTCTTCTTGTACCTCATGGGGATATTTGATAAATAGCTCAATGTCATGAATTCGCTTTTTCATGACCCAGGTCAATATGGAATTGAAGATTTCCATTTTAACTCTCTTTCTTTCGCTTCAACTCAAAGTTTTTACCAAGGTAGACGCGTCTCACGCGCTCATCAGCTGCGAGCTCTTCTGGGGTTCCTGCTTTGAGGAGATTTCCTTCAAACATGAGGTAGGCTCGGTCGGTGATGGAAAGGGTCTCATCCACGTTATGGTCGGTGATGAGAATACCAATATTTTTATTTTTTAGCTGTGCTACGATCGTTTGAATCTCCTCCACAGCTATAGGATCTACCCCTGCAAATGGCTCATCCAAAAGGACGAATTTTGGATCTACTGCCAAGGCTCTAGCGATCTCGGTTCGTCTGCGCTCTCCTCCTGACAATACCATTCCCATATTTTTCCGAACATGAGTTAGGCTAAATTCTTCGAGCAGCGATTCCATTTTTTCTTTTTGAGCGGCTTTAGACAACTTCGTCATTTCTAATACGGCCAAGATGTTGTCTTCTACCGATAGTTTTCGGAAAACGGAAGCTTCTTGTGCCAAATAGCCAATGCCTTTCTTAGCACGACGGTACATCGCCAGATCAGTGATTTTGTCATCATCAAGGAAGATATTTCCTTCATTGGGCTTGATAAGTCCAACTATCATGTAGAAAGTAGTAGTCTTTCCGGCACCATTCGGTCCCAGTAATCCCACGATCTCTCCTTGGTTGACTGATACGGATATATCGTTCACAACCTTACGGCTCTTATACTTCTTGACGAGATTTTCTGCTCTTAATTCCATATGCTACAGCTCTGCAAGATATCAATCAAATTTTATATCCTTAATGTTAAGTTGAAGGCTTTTATTGCCTCGGAAGTGATTCTCCTCTATCTGGAACGCGACATCAAAAGACTTGTTTTTATCCAAAAGGTCTAGTTTTTCCGCAAGACCAAAGCCTATGGCCTCATAAGTAAACCCTGATGCTTCATCAAAGAGGCTCAATTTAAGGTGTTCCTCTTTGATCAACTTAGCTGGATATTTTAGTTTGACTGATTTAGTCAGAAAAACAGGTTTATCATTTTTTGGCCCGAAAGGAGCCATTTGCTTGATGATGTGATAGTTTTTATAGTTTGCAAAACTCAAGGGTACTTCCAAATCTATGTCTAAAAGTGGTTCTAGCTGTTTTGATGCAAGCGTATTGGTCACCACTTCTTCAAACATTTTTTGAAACGCCTCTACATTTTCCACGGGTAGTGTGAGTCCTGCAGCATGTGTGTGTCCACCAAACTGATCCAATAGTTCCGCACAAGAAGCGATCGCCTCGTGAATATCAAAACCTTCGATTGATCGGGCGCTTCCCGTTGCTTTATTTTTTGATTCAGTCAAAATGATCGTGGGGCGATAGTATTTTTCAATGCACCTGGATGCCACGATACCAATGACACCTTTGTGCCAATCGGTCTTAAAAAGCACCGTTGATCTCGCTGTTTTCAATCGATCTTCTGATTCGATCA
>JBLIFO010000167.1:0-6491 GCA_047633875.1 Marinoscillum sp.
TTCGAAGAGTAGCTGATTACCTCGAAGCTTTCGATAAGAATAGAACCATTTGAGAAAATGAGACTTCATAAAATAGCCTCATTCTGAAAGGGATGAGGCTATTTATGTTTATGCGATACATTGCCAATAAATGGTAATTTAAAGTTTATTTCACAATTAACCTTTGTGTCTTCAGCAACCCATTAAGATTAAAAAGTGCAATGTAGACTCCAGGATTAATATCTTCGGGAAGTAAGATTTCGCTATCAACCTTATCGGTTTCAAAAATCACTGAACCGTTTATTGAAACTATCTTCAATGAGAAAGATTCACCTCGTCCGTTAATCAAAAATAAAGGAGTGTTGGCATTAACCGGATTAGGACCAAACTTAAGATTCCAATCTTGCGGCTCATAGAGAGCAACTATGGAAGGAAAAGTTTCTCTATAACCATTGTAATCGACTGATTCCAAACGATAATAATTCAATCCAAAATTTGGATTCTCATCTGTCCAAGTGTAATTACGTTCCTCAGTAGACCACCCATTACCTTGTTGGGTACATAATACCGAGAATACTCCATCAGATGTGACCCTTTGCACTTCAAAATAATCAAAGTTTTCCTCACTCAAAGTGCTCCACTTTAGGAAGACTCGATTATTTACCACTTTGGCACTAAATTCTTTTAAAGTAATAGGGAGCGGATAACCTTGCCCATCTAGACATGTTGTTCCAATAGGGCACGTGTAGTTAGGATCAGTCAATATAATTACCGTACCGCCACCGGTAATGGAGCCTCCATCTGAAACAGTCCCACCAATCGTAAGTTGACCATCACAATCTGGATCACACCCTACAACGTTAACTGTACCACCTCCTACAGTGAAATCTCCTCCTACGGTCATTTCAGAGCTACCATCAATAGTCACTGTTGCACCTGTACCAACTAAGAAATCGGTAGCAATATCAACCGCTCCTCCTCCAGTTACGTTCAGAGTAGTACCGTTATCTGCTGAAAAACGATTAGCTATAAGCTTGCATCCATCACAATTCGCACCGAACTGGAAGTCGGCATTATTACTTAAAGTAATATCTCCGGTTATCTCAAAAATTGCATTGTTAGATAGCTGTAATGTAAATGTATTGGTGATTGAATAGTCACCATAAATCTTGATACGTCCTGCCGAAATATTAATCACTCCACCATTCTTTCCGTTAGTGAATGAACCTATTTCTCCACATTTAAATCCATTCACTGCGCTTAAGCTACCATCTACACACGGACCACCATTTAGGTTAGAACCCGCTAATTGTATAGTTCCGGCATTACTGCCATTTGTCCATATACCCGTATTAGCGCTTGTTGGCTGACTACCAGTACTCCAAGAAGTTCCATCCCACTGCACTGTAGCTCCATTCCCCCCACCAACAGCAATTGCTTGAGCAAAGGAAGAATAAGCAAATAGGACTGTGCAAATAACAGAAAACAGAGATTTCATAGGCGATTACTTAATCTTTTAAGGCTAATCATGATAGAGATACTACGTCTATCATAGTTGTAAGATTTTTCAGTTTTGTTGAAAGATCTTATTTAGACATGAAAAGTAAGAAATTTTAAAGGGTATTGAACAAAATTTAGATCAACTGGCCTATTTAATCGATAGTTTAATGTATTAAGAGCTCGGATAGGGAATATCTAGCTAGGGGGCATTTAGCAAGTCGCATTTTCAAAAAAAATATCTTAGAATTCATTCTAGATCCAGAGCGAAACTTTCAGCCAAAATCATTTAATCAAACAAGAGTGATCAATATTGAATTTGCCAATACCAAGGAGCACAGCATCGGTAGGAATAAAAAACATGCATACACCACACTCTTTATTGAGAATAAATTGCTTATTAATGCAGCGATTTCAAAAGTATATAAAAACCACGGTGATAGTGACTCCTCTAAGGGCGATTTTATTGGTGTTAGACACAAGATGTTTTTGCCCCATAGCTACGACCACAGAGTAGTGGACGGAGCATTGGGAGGGATGTTCGTTCGAAGAGTAGCTGATTACCTCGAAGCTTTCGATAAGAATAGAACCATTTGAGAAAATGGGTCTTCATAAAATAGCCTCATTCTGAAAGGGATGAAGCTATTTTTTTTGAAAAATAAATTAATTTAGACTGAATGTGCTGTGCCAATTAGATGGAAGCGGTGCCTTGACATATTCATTAAACATTATAGTTAATTGATTGAATTTGATATTTATCATTCTTATCGTCGAACAATTACTCCATCATAACTAGTTATCTTTGTATTGCAAAACAGAGCGCTTTGAAGAGCGTTATTATGGTTTTACCAAATACAACAGAAATGTCCGATACTGCTGCAGAACCCAGAGTACTGAATAAACCAAAGCTAAGTAAGGAAATAAGCTTTACGATTGTCCATCTGCTACCACTTTTGGCTATCTACACGGGTGCCACATTCTTTGATTGGATGGTTTGCATATTCCTCTACTTCATGAGGATGTTTTGGGTCACAGGAGGCTATCATCGCTACTTTGCTCATCGCTCTTATAAGACTTCACGTTTGTTTCAATTTATTATTGCCTTCATGGCGCAAACGTCTGCTCAGAAGGGCGCACTTTGGTGGGCGGGTCATCACCGTGTGCATCACCGTACCAGTGATACTTTTGATGATCCGCATTCAATGAAGCATTATGGCTTTTGGTATTCTCATGTTGGTTGGATCATAGGACCAGACTATAAGGAAACTGATTATAAAGTCATTGCTGATTATTCCAAATATCCGGAGCTTGTTTGGCTAAATAAGCACTATCTCGTCCCACCAGTGATCCTAGCACTGACTGTGATGGCCCTTGGAGGCATAGTGAATGGTGGTAGCGTATTAGCAATGTTCACTAGTGCTGGTTTTTCTACTCTTTTCATTGGATTCTTCCTGAGTACAGTGTTGCTGTATCATGGTACTTTCAGTATCAACTCTATCATGCACAAGTTTGGTAATCAGCGATATGTATCTAATGATGAATCAAAAAACAACTTGATCCTTGCTTTGATTACTATGGGGGAAGGTTGGCACAACAATCATCACTACTACGAAGTGGCAGCACGTCAAGGATTCTTTTGGTGGGAGATAGATATTACTTATTACATTCTGCGGACTTTTGCATTCTGCGGGCTTATATGGGAGTTGAAGGAAGTGCCTGACCACATCAAGTATTCAAAAAATAAAGAAGAGGCCAAGGCGCTAGCTAAAAAGTCAAAAGAGGCAGCCTAACTAGATTACCGAAGCTTCACGTGCCCTTCTTCATCACTTAACAAGAATATGGGTCACCACCACGGACATGATCATAGTGTAGGGAAAATCAGATTGGCATTTTTTATCAATCTGGCTTTCTCTATTATCGAGCTGATCGGTGGACTCTATACCAATAGCATCGCCATCATGACGGATGCACTGCACGATCTTGGCGACTGCATGAGTCTTGGTGTGTCTTGGTATTTTCAGAACATTTCCCACAAGCAGCAAGACAGAAAATTCAGTTATGGCTATGGCCGATTCTCTGTACTCGGCGCATTGGTCAACTCCATAGTGTTGACGGTAGGATCTATCTATATCCTTTCGGAAACAATACCGCGATTCTTCAATCCTGAAATGCCAAATACGACGGGCATGATCTACTTTGCAATAGGAGGTATTTTTGCAAATGGACTATCCGCATGGAAACTCCACGGTGGTGCTTCGCTCAACGAAAGGGCAGTTTATCTTCATCTACTAGAGGATGTGCTGGGCTGGGTTGCTACGCTGATAGGTGCCATAATCATGTACTACTGGGATGTGCCTTGGGTAGATCCATTGCTTGCATTGGGAATTGCTGTCTTTATTCTTTTTAATGTCGGTAAAAACCTAAAAGAAGCCCTCAAAATTTTGCTTCAGGCTACGCCCAAAAACATAGATACTAAAGATTTAGAAGCAGACTTGAAAAAGTTAAAAGGCGTGCTTGATACCCACGACTGTCACCTCTGGTCCCTTGATGGTCAGTGGAATATCTTCACCATCCATTTCGTAGTGGATGACTCCAAAACCATGGAAGCACTAGCACAGATCAAGAAAGAAGCTAAAGCACTTTGTCAGGATCGTGGTATTGATCACGTGACCATTGAGTTTGAGACAAAGGAAGAGAGCTGCGATCCTTGCTGAGACTTAATTGTAATAATCGCTAATCACTCAATTAGCACCAATTAATGCTATGGTTACCTACCATATTTTACGCCATTCCGAAGATTAAACGTTTAGCATTAAAGTTTTTTTTAATATTTCTCTATTCTGAAAAATTGCTTAATTAATTGTATATCAATTATATATCCGTCTGTAACCGGTTACAATCGACTGTAAACGTTTGTCACACAACTAGCACTTGCTGGTCACCACAACTTTGCAAAGTCAGTTCGACAAAAGTCATCTGCCAATCAGAGACTTCATGTAAACCATAAACAATTATTATCATGACAACTTTAAAAAACAGCGTACAATTAATCGGCAGATTAGGTAACGATCCTCAAGTGAAAAGCTTCGAGAGCGGAAAGAGAATGGCCAGCTTCTCGCTAGCCACAAATGAAACCTATGTAAATAACAAAGGTGAGAAAGTAGACGAAACCATATGGCACAACATCGTCGTGTGGGGCAAGAAAGTAGATGTCGTAGAAAGCTATCTCAAGAAGGGTAGCGAGGTAGCGATACAAGGCAAACTCATTAACAGATCATACGAGGCAAATGGTGAGAAAAAATACATCACTGAGATCAGCTTGAATGAGCTGCTCATGATGGATAAAAAAGAAACGGCTGCCTGAGGCAGTTAATCATTCCAATAGTATATGACCCAATGTATCCTGATGGACACATTGGGTTTTTGTTTTTATAGACATGGACTTTTGCTAGATTAGCTATGCACGGCAAAACCATAAAATGAAAACTATACTAAAGTCAATTCTTGCAATAACCATCGTCTTCACTTTAATCATTGTTATTGCTTTCGGTTATAGAGACATCCCGCTTGAAGTTCTAAAAGAGAAGTATGCTACAGCTCCATCCTTATTCATTGAAATTGATGGAATGAATGTTCATTACCGAGATGAAGGCAATCCTACCGATTCCATACCTATCGTATTGATACATGGTACTGGATCGAGTCTGCATACTTACGATGCTTGGACCGAAAAACTTAAATTGAATCACAGAGTAGTACGAATGGACATGCCTGGTTTTGGATTGACAGGGCCATTTCCTGAGAGAGATTATAGCTATAAGAAGTATGTGGTTTTCCTCGATGATTTTCTTAAGGCCAAAGGAATTAGCCAATTTCATTTAGCTGGAAACTCACTTGGCGGCCGCATTGCTTGGGAGTATACCTTCAAGCATCCCGACAAAGTAAAGAAATTGATCCTGATAGATGCTTCTGGATATCCCACCAAATCCCAAAGTGTTCCTATTGCTTTTAAGCTAGCAGGCATACATGTTTTCAATAAGCTGCTCACTATTATCACACCCTATTTCTTAGCTAGAAAGAGTGTAGAGAATGTCTATTTAGACAGATCAAAAGTGACTGATGCTTTGGTTGACCGATACTTTGAGCTCACGCTTAGAGCAGGTAACCGACAAGGACTCATCGATCGCATGACCATGCCAAATGATACATCGAGTTATTCGAAAATCTCAAAAATTCAGAACCCGACCTTATTGCTTTGGGGAGCTAATGACTTGCTAATTCCTGTTGAAAGTGCTTATAGATTTCATGAAGATATGCCAAATGATACGCTCATTATTTTAGAGCAAACTGGTCATGTACCGATGGAAGAATCTCCAAGTGAGAGTTTGGATGCAGTGATTTCTTTTCTGGAGTGAAAAGTTTAGCTTTAGCTATGAGCAATTCATTCGAACTCAAAGAGGTATTCAAAGTATCACCAGCAATTATCTTTCATGCTTGGCTAGACAGCCAAGGACATAGCGACATGACAGGAGGAGAAGCTAACTGTAGCGATATGGAAGGTGGAAGCTTCACGGCATGGGATGAGTATATCACTGGTACCAATATATCTATTAAGAAAAATCAAGAGATCGTGCAGTATTGGAGAACTTCGGAGTTTCCTGATGGCGCTCCTGATTCCGAACTTACTATCAAGCTCAAAGCAACTGGAGACGGTTGTGAACTTACTTTGATCCATAGCAATATTCCTGATGGTCAATCAGATTATGAGACTGGCTGGATAGAGCATTATTTCAATCCTATGCACGAATATTTCGGGTGATAAGAATTACAAAAAAAGCACGAACAAACCTTCCAGACAATGAGAGATCTAATACTATTTATCATTCTTTTCACTTCGATTTTAGGCTGTACACCAACATCTGAGAAAAGTGAAACTCCTTCAGTCACTCAAGTGAAATTGGTAACGACCAAAGGTGAGATAGTTCTAAAACTTTACAACGAGACGCCACAGCATC
>JBLIFO010000168.1:0-6476 GCA_047633875.1 Marinoscillum sp.
TTTTGATTTGTCACTAGCTGGCAATATAAAGAGTGTGATCCCTGCAATTATTGCAATAATAGTATCGTCCAAGCCTGTAATAAAACGTTCTAAAAATGAACGAATGATCCAAGCAATGGCTGTCAAGCTAAAAACCCAAAGCACAGACTTTTCTTCGTAAGAAATCTTGCCAAGATTTCTTAACATATCAGCAATCTGCTGTTTTCCTCCTGGAAGCTCTTTTAATTGAAATTTGTATGCTTTTACGGTTAAATATTTCCAACAGATATATAGCAATATCGCCGATAAAGGAAGCCCAAATTGAAACCATTGCAAAAAGCTGATTTTGACACCATAAGTCTCTTCAAGAATACCAGCTAAAACCAAATTTGGTGGCGTTCCGATAAGTGTTGCGAAACCACCAATGGAAGCACTATAAGCTATAGCTAGCATCAATGATTTACTGAACTTCGAAACATCACTTTTAAAATCACCAGCATTTGACTTGAATTGGGAGATAACAGCCATTCCAATTGGTAGCATCATCACGCTGGTAGCAGTATTTGAAATCCACATGGACATAAAAGCCGTTGCAAGCATAAATCCTAAAATAATAGTCTTTATATCTGACCCTATTAGATTAATAATGTGAAGGGCAATTCGCTGATGGAGGTTCCATTTTTCAATAGTGATTGCGAGGATAAATCCACCTAGATACAAGAACACATATTTATGACCAAAGGAAGAAGTGGTAGTTCCCAAATCCAATGCCCCTGTCAACGGAAAAAGAATTATTGGAAGTAAAGCTGTTATCGCTATAGGAATAGCCTCCGTAATCCACCATATAGAAATCCAAGCTGTAGAGGTCAAAACATGATAAGCCTCTAAGGACATGGACTCAGGTGGCCCCAATAACTCCAGAATACCAAAAACTAATGGCCCAAGAATCACATAAAATGGATTTTTAATTTTACTCACCGCTCAAGGTTTTAAATTCAAAATCATCTACTAATTGTTGAAGAAAATCAGCATCTTCTTGATCCATGAAAATCAAATAAAGTTTCTCACCATTTTTGTCTTCAGTCCAAAGTCTAAATTTGATCTCAGAAGTAGACATGCCAGTGAAATATTTAAAAAAAGCTAGTCCTAATAAATATGTACCATTGGATGATGGGTGCTTGTCATCATGAAATAATTCCAAATCTGGGCGCCATTTACGCGCCTCTGCAAAGAGCTCTCCACAGGGCACAAGTTGAGTGTTGGTTTGTGTTGTTAGGTCCTTATATGATGGGATAATAGTTTTGATCATTAAGGGATTAGATTTATATCCCCACGTCTGCATGATTACCGGTTCTGCCCCTTTTGAGCGTATTAGTTCAACGAACTTCTTACTATATTCAAGAAAACTATCAGGATCATCTATAGTAGCGAGACTATGGTTATTTAGGACTACATAGTCCCATTCAAGGCTATCTAACCATTTTCTTGTCATCGTACCTTTCTCTTGCTTCCAGTGCTCTTCCAGTGATGACCCACCAACGGTAGATTGGCGCGTGTACATTTCCACTCCTTGAGATTCAGCCATTACTGTTACTACTTGAGAAAGGTTAAAAAAGTAGGTAAAACTGTTTCCCACGAAAAGGACTCTAATCGCCTCCTTTTCTTTTTTCTGAGAAAAAGAAGGGTTTTGTGCCAATAGCATTACCGCTATTGTCAGAAATAAGATGCTTAAGATCTTCTTCATAAATAATAATTTATTGATTTATAGAAGTGCGTAGAAAGAATCCTGGAATTGGGTTTGGTGTACTAGAATTAGCATCTAATTCCGACTGAGCGTATAAGAATCTCTGAGGTAAATCTGATCCAGAATTCGGAGCTACTTTTACACGAATATTCGCTTCATCTTGAGTTCTTCTCATATCATTAAATACTTCAATCTGACCAAATAGCGTAACATATCGTTCCTCTAAAATCTCTCGAAGCAGCGCTTCAGTAGGTGTGACACTTCCACCAAGGTTTTCTATTCCGCCATTACTAAAATCTGCGGCATCAAAGGCTGTATATAGAATATTACTCGGAGTAGGGTTGGATAGATAACCTCCAGCGGACATATAGGCTCTGAATGCATTGAGATGTCCAAGACCTCTATCAAAGTCAGTTCTGGCTCCCGCTTCAGCCAAAATCAACAAGTTCTCAGCGTAAGTAACCATCGCTCCCGGAGCATCAATTTGTGCAAATCCATTGACCCTCGTACTGGGTTGTATTCCTATATCAGTTGTTTGAAGTAGATAATTATATCTGGCCGTTTCGTTTGTTTTAGCATGACCTCTATAATTGGTTGGATTAGGACTTCTGCCTGCATTAGAATCAATCATACTAGCAAAAAAATCTGAAGTAACCAAATCACTCTTACGAGCAGCTATTTCAAAAAATTGATAATTCAAATTAGCATTATCAAGTGCCGTCCCGTGCGGTGAATTTAAATTATTAGTAGCCAGACTAGTTCCATCCGAACCAATTCCGCTTTGGGCTGCTATATATGCTTCAGGGTAATTCTTAACATGCATGTAAAATCTTGCCTTAATGGTATAGGCTACCTGAGTCCATGGAACTGGATTTCCGTTGAAATAGATGTCAGCCAGAGCAAGCGGACGTCCTGTATTAGTTGCAAAATTTGCAATGGCCTCATCTAATAGATCCTGGGCCTTGGCATATACTGTGCTTTGATCTTCATAAGCTGGATTTGCAAAATCTAGTTGTCCGCCTTCATCAAAAGGAACATCACCCCAAAGTGATGAAGCGGTTCCTAAAGCCATAGCTCTTAATATTTGAGTAATACCTGTGGTAATACCTACAACACCTTGCTCATCAGCCAAGTCCTTGGTGACCAAAGCATTTCTTACAATACTGCTATAAACTGTATTCCAATGACTATTAAAGTCACTAGCGACAAGGTCATAATTTGAATAGCCGAGTTGCTGTCTCTCTATTCCAGTGTATTGACCGGCAAAAATCCCCGCTTTTCTGGTAGGCTCACCTGTATGTAAAATGATATTAGCTACCTCAGTGGTAGTGAGCGCATACTGATAGGGTGCAGATGTTGGGTTATTCGGATTCTGATTTAAGTCATCTACTATGTCAGCACAGCCAACTAGCAACGAAGAAAACAGGGTAATTATGATTAAATTTTTCATGATTTCTTTACGTTTCTTGTGTTAAAAAGTAAGAGTGAGTGAGAATACATAGGACTTAGTGCTTGGATTATTGAAATAATCAATTCCCCTTGAGGCACTTACCCCGGACACGTTAGTGTCTGGATCGTTTCCTTCAAATTCGGTCCACAGGAAGAGATTTCTACCAGTAGCTGACATTTCAAGGTTATTGATTCCACCTTTTTTGAGCCAATCCGCACTAAGTTGATAGCTGAGTGTTAATTCTCTTATGCGTGTCCAAGAGCCATCTTCTACATAGAGTTCATGATTACCTGACCCAAAAAAGGCTCCGGGACCATTGTACCATTCTTGTGTGACTGCAACTGGGCCAGCACCAAAATTTTGAATATCCCCTCTGAAGGTAGTCCCGGCTGGAATGACATCTCCTCCATATGTTAATAGGTTCTGTGATGCTGTTACTTCATTTGCTGTAGAGCCCCAACGACCGTAATCAACTAGCACAGACTTAGTTCCAGCAAAAATATCGGCACCTTGAAAAGTTTCTAATAGAACAGAAAGAGACAAATTCTTGTATGATATTGACCCTACAGCTGAACCTTGCCAATCAGGATTTGGATCTCCAATAACCCCTTCTACCTCATCTCTCGTTGGAAATCCATTCTCATCAAACACTATATTACCCGCATCATCTCTGAGTGTTCTAGGTCCCCATAAAATACCATGTTGCTGACCTACCACTGCGCGGTTATTAACACCGCTCAATCCAGTCACTAGTTCTATTGATTCCAGTCCGACAAGGTCTGTAACTTCATTTTTGTTACTGAAGTAGATCAGTTTCATGTCTATATTCCAATCAGAGTTTTTATAGATGTTATAATTCAACTCCAATTCTACTCCTCGATTTTGCATGGATGCTGCATTGGAATACAATTCATTATAACCTCGTGAACTGGCTATTGGGAAGGATAGCAAAATATCATTTGTTGTGTTGAAATAATAAGTTGCACCTAGTGACAATCTATCTTTGAAAAAACGCAAATCTGTACCGATCTCAAATTCCCTTTTTCTTTCAGGTTTCAACGACGGGTTTCCCAAGTTGGTGCTAGGCACAAATCCTCCTAGTCCATAGAGACCAGCGTTCAGACTCCCGCCAAGTTGATCGGAATAATTAGGTGTAACAAACTCAGGGAAGGTATTGTATCGAGCAGGTTGGACACCCACTTCTGCATATGATGCCCTTAACTTTCCGAATGAAAACAGATCAGACTTCAATCCAGGAAGTTTACTGAATTGCCAAGCTATCGAAGTAGAAGGAAAAAAGAAAGCATTGTCAGATCTCAAACCAAAGGTAGAAGCCCACTCAGCTCTCAATGTCGCATTTACAAAAACCTGATTGAAAGCTGAGAAATTAGCAGCAGTATATGTCGCGGTAGTTCTTTCACTTCCAAAACTAGAATTAGCCTCTCTGTTCTCAGGAACGGCATTGTCTACATCTAAAATACCATCTCTTATATCAGTGAAAATGAGGAAATTTTGAATCGTTGTTCCTTCTACCACGCGCTCCTGGTGATTGAAATTAAAACCAACCAAAATATCTGCATCAAAATTTGAGCTAAAAGCTTTTCTTGCCTTTGCGATATAATCCATGTTGAAAACACTATTATTAGCATATTCTTTCACCATACGGCCTCCCACAAAACCAGCTGCAGCTCCTGGTGTATAAAATTCATTACCCCTTTGACCAAATTTATCGATACCCACACGAGCTATTAAATCCAGCCAATTAACCGGTTTTACAGTCAAATTCATGCTAGCAATTATTCTATCCACTGTGGATTGATTTTCTTGTTCATTTATCGTCCAGAGTGGATTATTGAATCCAGCATTGGTACTAGCCCCAATTGGATTTCTGTAGGATCTTTGTCTATTAGGTATGGATGCAGCGTCGCTGGATGGATAATAGTCTCCTCTATATCCCGAAATATCAAAATCTGCAGGATTTCTCAGAAAGCCCAAATACAGGCCGTTATTACTAACTGATCGTCTAATGCTATTTGCATTGGTTTTTGTATACTTAAAAGAAGTACCGAGATCAACCTTAGAGCTTAACTTATTAGTGGTCTTTAATGCTACGGTAGTTCTTCGATAATCTCCATTTTTAATAATTCCTTGTTGATTAAAATCACCAAGACTGAAGTACACAGAACTTGACTCATTTCCTGATTGAACACTTAAATTGTTTTCAAGAAAATGACCGGTTTGAAAGATTTGATCAAAATTACTCTCATCATATATCTCTCCGGAATTTTTAGTGACTATTGGGTAATGTGTATTGCCATTCTGATCTATAAAAAAACCGCCGGAAGTATTCAAAGCATCCGCCTCTCCAGATCTATCTGAAATCCTGTCTCCCCAAGAAAATGGACTTGTGTTATTATAGTTCCCATTAGTTCCTTGACCAAACGTACTTTGGATGGGATATTTGACATTTATCTTATCTATAGAAAGTGTGCTATTAAAAGTGACTTTCATTTTCTGATTGAGCTTTCCACTTTTGGTGGTGATGTAAATAACTCCACCTAAAGCTTGTGTTCCCCAAAGTGCTGCCGCGGAAGCCCCTTTCAATACAGACATACTCTCTATGTCATTTGGGTTAATGTCATTTAATCTTGATTGTACAGCAAAGTTGTTATTGTTACCTCTGGAATCGTTGCTTATTGGGACGCCATCAAGAATGATCAAGGGCTGTGAGTTTCGATCAATCGAAGAAATCCCTCGTATTTGGATATACGCTCCAGCACCTGCATCACTAGAGTTTCTGGAAATTCTTACACCAGTAGATTTTCCAGAAAGGGAATTGAGAACTGAAGTTTCCGCAGCTCCCTTTATGACATCATTGGATATACTTGATGTGGCATATCCTAATTCATCCTTTTTTTCTTCAAACCCGAGTGCCGTGACCACAACTTCTCCGAGTTCTGTGACATCCTCTAGTAACGTCACATTTACTTCGCTTCTACTCCCTATTTTTACTATAGAATCTATAAAACCAACAAAAGTGAAAGAAAGTGACGCATTAGCATTAGCTGTGCCTAACGAATAGTTACCATCCAAGTCAGAAATCGTCCCGTTTATAGTTCCTATTTCCCTAATCGTCACTCCGGGCAATTCCACATTATTACTGTCTACAACTTTACCCCTAATAACCTGCTGTCCTAATATGACAAGGCCATTCATAAGTAAGAAAATAGAAAACAAGATTTTAAGTCTTTTCATAGTTAAATTTGTTAGGATCTAAAGGAGGCAAAAGAACATTTGTGCTTT
>JBLIFO010000169.1:0-6465 GCA_047633875.1 Marinoscillum sp.
GAGTGCCTTTCTCACTCGCTTTGCGGCTTCTATAGACTTATTGCTCCCAAGCAACACTGAACCAACCGGTGCTCCAAGTCCTTTGGAAAAGCACACAGAGATGGTGTCGAATAAAGATCCGTATTCACTTGGTTTATCACCCGTTTCCACGATCGCATTGAACAGCCGTGCTCCATCAAGGTGTAGTTTCAACCCTTTCCTTTTGCACAACTCACTAATTTTTCGAATTTCATCAAGCTTATAAATACTACCTCCTCCTCGATTCATAGTGTTTTCTAAGCATACAAGAGACGTTCTGGGATAGTGAACATCGATTGGATTTATATTTTTCTCAATCAGATCAGCTGTGAGTCTTCCTCTATCGCCAACCAGCAATCGAGGCGTCAACATGGAATTGTAAGCCATCCCACCTGCTTCATAAAGATAAACATGGGCATATTGATCGCAGATGACTTCATCTCGTGGCGCAGTGAGTATGTTCATTGCTATCTGATTGGCCATTGTCCCGGAAGGGCAAAAAAGCGCATCCTCCATACCAAAAAGTTGAGCTATGCGAGATTGCAATTGATTGACAGTTGGGTCATCCCCAAGCACATCATCACCCACTTCTGCCTGCATCATAGCTTCAAGCATTTCAGTTGTTGGCTTGGTAATGGTATCACTCCTAAGGTCTATCATAAGTGTTATTTTGATCTAAAGTAATAAAATGGCATCCGGTACGCAGTATTCGGTCCTCGACTTTTCTCGGAATTTGGGTTTTTGATGAAAAAATATTTGATGAATTTAACCCTTATCGAAAAAACCAACAGGTTGAGCATTATCAATTAACCTTAGCAACCAAAGACTCTCCGCCCCAAGAATTTTCAAATAACTTCGTGGTGATATGATCATTCATCTGAAACCCAACAGTCTACCAAATCAAATTGCACAGATAGCAGAACGCCTCGAAGCTATTTATGTGAAATTAGGAGAAAAGGATGTTCTCATTTTTTCTCATAAGGTGAAGGAAATTCCTGAAAGCATTGCTGATCAAGTAGGCCAGGTTTTTCATTTCGATAGTGACATACAGCTTGCAGCTAAATCATACAAGAAGAAGCAAGACGCCATACATTTAGGAAAAGAACAACTTGGCGGCAATAGTCAAAACACAATGATGATGGCCGGGCCATGTAGTGTGGAGTCTTTGGAGCAAATCACAGAAAGCGCTTCATTTCTCTCAGGATTGGGCATCACTACTATGCGCGCCGGCTGCTTTAAACCACGTACTTCACCCTACACTTTTCAAGGATTGGGACAGAGAGGTTTGGAATTGCTATCTGAGATGAGAGCAAAGTATGGTTTGAAAATAATCACTGAAGTGAAGGACAGCTCACATGTAAATCAGGTGATTGAAATGGCTGATATTGTACAGATAGGTACCAAAGCGATGTATGATCAAAGCATCCTGACGGCCTGCGGAAAATCGAGCAAACCCGTTTTACTGAAAAGAGGTTTCGGAACAACCCTTCAAGAATTTGTGCAAGCAGCAGAATTCATCATGTGCCGAGGCAATGAGCAAGTAATCCTGTGCGAGCGGGGCATTCGTACATTTGAAACAAAAACAAGGTTTACGCTTGATCTCACTGGAGTAGCCTATCTGAAAGAGTACACCAACTTACCGATAGTCGTGGACCCTAGCCATGCAATGGGTTACAGATATGGCGTACCAGATTTAGCACGAGCAGCAGTTGCTATGGGAATAGATGGTCTATTAATAGAAACTCACCCAAACCCATCCCAAGCAAAATCAGATGCAGATCAGCAGCTTGACCATGCTGCTTTTGCAGAACTTTATGCCTCCTTAGGAAAAGTAGCCAACGCAGTAAACAGAAAGCTTATATGACCATGAAACTGACCGATATTAAAATGCTCATCCTCGATGTAGATGGCACCATGACAGATGGGGGTGTCTATGTGATGGAGGATGGCAAGCAATTCAAACGTTTCAACGCCCATGATGGCCTAGGTGTCAGGCTTGCGATGGAAGCTGGCATACAAGTTGGCATCATTAGCCACAGTCATACAGCAGAGATGGTGAGCGCTCGTGCCAATGCTTTGGGAATGAAGTATTTCTACATTGGCCAGAGACCAAAGCTAGAAGTACTAGAAGAATGGCTCACTGAATTGAAAATTGAAATGAAGGAAATCGCTTTTATTGGTGATGATCTCAATGATTTTGAAATCATGCAGAAAGTCGGTTTTTCGGCTTGTCCGAAAAACGCAGTGGATAAAATCAAGTCAATTTCAAATCTGGTCTTGGAGAAAAAAGGAGGCCAAGGTGCCGTTCGGGAGTTTATTGATAAGTATTTGTTGCCAGATTGAATCAATCAAACTTATTCACAAACTGTGTGAAATAATAGATGGGCATTGGCCAAAGATGTTTGGCAGATGATGACTTGAAAAAACCAAAATGCCCGACCTCTTTTAAACCCAGATCTTTCGGACGAATAAATTGGAAGGTAGTTATAGCATTTCTATACCAATGCATCAGTGCGTGTGTGGCCTCCGATGGAGCCAACATTTTGTCATCTTCAAAACTCACAAAGTGCATTGGGATTTTTACCGCATTGAATCTTTTGATCATATTCTCATCTCCTTGACGCGAACCATCTCGGTGCGTCCCCCACTTTCTCCATTCAAGTGCAACATTTTTTGGAAGGGAGATATTGCTCCCAAATGCCCATCCTGGAAGGTATTTATAAAAATAAACAGCACTTGGGATGATTAGATACCAAAAAATCAGAGTGTATAATCTCCAAAGACCTCTCCAATGACGATTTGCAGCTGATTGTGAAGACACCAAATAACAAGATCTTATCCTCTTATGATTTTGTGCCTTCGGAAAAATCTGACCTGTTACACTATGTCCTACTAAAAATATTTGATCATATCTCGAGCTGGCCCATTCGATAATACATTTAAGGTCTTCGCGTGCCCAGCTGCTCATGTTGGATTGCACATTCTGAAGTGGACCTTTCAAAGAAGCTCCAATACCTTCATAATCGAAAGTAACAGCATCAAACTCTTTGTAGCCTGAAGCATATTCAGCAAATTTCGAATAATACCCTTGCAGCGTCCCTGCGGCAGAGCTAATAATGATAAGGTGGGGGGACTTGGTCCCGTCAGTGAAGAGTGTAGCGCCTATCTTCGTCTTGTTTAACTTAAGGATTCGAAAAGGTTTTACCTTCTTCATAAATGGCACTCTTCTATGGCTGGCGGCAAATGAACTAGTCGTACAAATGTATATAATAGTTTATATTCACGTTCCCTTTGGCATTGAAGCCATTTCAAATATTTTTGCACCCAAACAGTAAAACCAATCCAAAAATGAGTGTTTTAGTAAATAAGAATTCCAAAATCATCGTTCAGGGTTTCACAGGAACCGAAGGCACATTTCATGCCTCTCAAATGATAGAATATGGAACGAATATCGTGGGTGGAGTGACTCCTGGGAAGGGTGGACAAACGCATCTGGATAAGCCAGTATTCAACACGGTACAAGAAGCAGTAGATCAAGCCGGGGCGGATACAAGTATCATTTTTGTACCCCCAGCGTTTGCCGCTGATGCGATAATGGAAGCTGCAGACGCAGGTATAAAAGTGATAATCACTATCACTGAGGGTATCCCGGTAAAAGACATGATGAAGGCAAAACCTTATGCGATTGCTCGTGGCGCAAAATTGATTGGCCCAAATTGCCCTGGCGTAATCACTCCTGGAGAAGCCAAAGTTGGTATCATGCCAGGTTTTGTATTCAAAAAAGGAACAATTGGAATCGTATCAAAATCAGGTACGCTTACCTATGAAGCAGCTGATCAAGTAGTGAAAGCTGGATTGGGTATTACAACTGCTATTGGTATCGGTGGAGATCCTATCATAGGCACTTCTACTAAAGAAGCTGTACAAATGCTGATGGAAGATCCAGAGACTGAAGGCATTGTAATGATTGGAGAGATTGGAGGAAACTACGAAGCAGAAGCTGCGAAATGGATCAGAGCAAACGGAAATAAAAAACCTGTAGTAGGATTTATAGCTGGACAGACAGCACCTCCAGGAAGAAGAATGGGTCATGCAGGAGCGATTATCGGAGGAGCGGATGACACAGCAGCTGCTAAAATGAAGATCATGGAAGAAAACGGAATCCACGTAGTTAGTTCTCCTGCTGATATAGGAGCTGTGATGAAAAAAGCTTTGGGTTGAATTCAATGAGTAAACAGATATTAAAAAAGCCGGCAATGCCGGCTTTTTTTGTTGTTTTTTTCAAATTCTAGAAGAAATAGAAAATCTTATCTCTGACCTTCTACATAAGGCGCTCCCTCGGCCAGCAGATCAGCAATCAGTTTATCCAATTCGGCCTTAGTCGATTTCATATCAGCAGAAAGCGTTTCCAATTCTGACTTTACGATGGTCATTACCTTTTTATGGGTTTCCGTAGGTCCGTAAGTTGAGTTACTGATACCTCGGTACATGGCAAACAATCTTTCACCCAGATTTGGCTTGGTCTTCTCACCGATTTCTCGTTTAGAAATTTCACCATTAAGCTTCTTATCCAATGAAAGGACTTGTGTCTTTACATCAAAATATCTTTTATCAAAGTCGCCAGGAGCAGTTTGAGATTTTGACAAAGCCACTGCTGCAGCCTTAAGCCGCTGTTGCATATTTTCAAACTCGACCATCAAAGCAGATAATTCACCTGACACTTTTTCATAATCCCTCAAAAAATTTGAAACTACCTGATACGAAGCTCCCTTTAATGCTCCTTCTCTCAATGGAACCACCTCAAAATTAACAGGCTCGGCCAGATCAGTAGAAACACCCTCTTCTACTTTAGACAGTGTGACGGTGTACTTTCCAGGAGGAGCTAGAAAACCCTGAACTTCTTCCTGACCCGAAGCATTCACAGTGATAGCATCCGAAACTGGATAGCGTAAATCCCAAGCAATCCTATGAAAACCCTTTTCTCTACTTCCTGAAACTCTTCTAATCGTATTTCCAATTGCATCCTTCACAGTCAGCCAAATTTGCGGAGCAATTTGATTGATTTCGTCAGAAAGTTTCTCATAACCTGGAAATGGAACATCTGCACTACCGAGTTTGCTTTCTTTTTCTTTTCTGATTTCCTCTTTGGTCTTCAAACCATCCTTGAGGTAATAGGTAAAAACCGCCCCAAATTCAGGGTTAGGTGCTACATAATGCGAGGCTCCCTGAGAACCTTTTTCTTCGTCAAAGCTGAGGTGAGAACGAGGAATGTACCACCAGGCCGTTCGCGTGGAGAATAATGCCGCCTCTTGTTGAAGCTTCTGCTCTGTCAACTCTCTTAATACCGAGTAGTCATCAAACACGAAAAAACCTCTGCCAAATGACGCTCCTACCAGATCATTTTCTCTTCTTTGGATGGCCAAATCTCTAAAAGATATGGTCGGCGAACCTGCCATTTTTACCCAATTTCCCCCTCCATCAATTGTAAAATAGATGCCAAATTCTGTCCCTGCGAAAAGTAAATTGGCTGCCTCATGATCCTGAACCAATCGCCATACGAGCGTTCTGTCAGGAATATTTCCTTTGATAGAACTCCATGACTGTCCCTTATCCGTGCTCTTCACAAGATAGGGCGTATAGTCCCCGTACTTATGGTTGTCTAGAGCCACATAAACCGTATTTTCATCAAATAAATCTGCTTTTACATCATTCACAAAAGCAGTCGAAGGAACACCAGAAATTGTCCCCACTTCAATCTTTCTCCAATTGGCACCCCCATCTTCTGTTACCTGAACCAATCCGTCATCTGTACCAGCATAAATAACCTGATCATTTTTTGGCGATTGGGCCAACGACGTAATGGTATTGTAGTTAGACATAGCATAAACGTCCCAGGCATTATCATAACTCTGCTTTTTACCCATGATAGGTAGTTCGATACGGTTCTGATTACGAGTCAAATCACCAGATATAGCAGTCCATGAGTCTCCACGGTTCTCTGATTTCCAAACTCTATAAGAAGCGAAAAAGAGCGTAGTTGGACTATGTGGACTTACTAAAATTGGCGCATCCCAGTTGAATCGCTCATGAGGCTCATCTTTACCTGGCTGAGGCTGAATGTCTATTACTTCGCCAGTGATCATGTCTATTCTAGAAAGATTACCCTGCTGTCTTTCCCCATACATGATATTCGGATTCCCTGGCTCTGTCGCTGGCTGATGACCATCCCAGTTCAATACTACTCGCCAATCTGAATTTTGAATACCATGGACATTGTCAGTACGCGATGGCCCTCCTTGGGTGCTATTGTCTTGGGTGCCCCCGTAAATATTATAAAATGGAGCAGCATCATCCAACGCCACTTTGTAATACTGTGTAATAGGTAAATTTTCAATATATCTCCAGTTTTCGGCTAAATCGAATGACTCATAAACTCCGCCATCCGTT
>JBLIFO010000170.1:0-6462 GCA_047633875.1 Marinoscillum sp.
TAAAGAAACCAAAGACAATGCTTCTCCACCCGCTCCAGCACGACCAGTTCTCCCAATTCTATGTACATAGTCTTCAGGAATATTAGGTAACTCAAAGTTGATCACATGCGGCAATAATGGGATGTCTAAACCACGTGACGCGATATCCGTGGCAACAAGGACGCGCACATCGCCAGTTTTAAAACCAGATAAAGCTTTGGTACGAGCTCCTTGCGTTTTATTTCCATGAATAGCAGCTGCTTCCAATCCACTAGCCATCATTTTCTGTACGAGCTTGTTTGCCCCGTGCTTGGTCCTTGTAAATACTAAAACTTGCTCCCAACCACCTTCTTTGATCATAGTGATGATCATAGAGGTCTTCTGGCTTTTGTCCACTCGGTAGAGTTTCTGAGTTACTTTCTCCGCTGTGGTATTTTCTGGTGTAGCTTCTACGGCTACAGGATTGCGAAGTATTCCTTGCGCTAGCTGCTTAATTTCCTTAGAGAAGGTAGCTGAAAACAATAGACTCTGTCTACGCTCAGGCAGTAGGGCCATCACTTTCTTAATGTCTCGCACAAAGCCCATATCGAGCATACGATCCGCCTCGTCTAGAACGAAGATTTCTATAGAGTTGAAGTTGAAAACCTTTTGTTGGTACAAATCCAACAATCGTCCAGGCGTTGCAATTAAAATATCAACTCCAGCTCGTAAGTCTTTGATCTGTGGGTTGGCATTTACACCTCCAAAAACCACAGCTGATCTCAGTGACGTAAACTCACTATATGATTTTACATCTTCATGGACTTGAGCAGCCAGTTCTCTTGTTGGAGTAAGTATAAGTGCGCGAAGCAGCGGTTTGCCACTGCTTTGCTTTTCAGCCAAAAGCTGAATCATAGGCAGTGCAAAACCACCAGTCTTACCTGTTCCGGTTTGTGCAGATGCTAGTACATCTTTCCTTTGTAGTACTATTGGGATCACCTTTTCCTGAATTGGAGATGGCGTATTATATCCTTTTTTGCCGATAGCTTTCAGCAGGGCTGCAGATAGGCCCAATTTTTCGAATGACATAATGATTGTTTTGTGAGATCACGAAACGTTATCAATCGCCATCCCCTTTGAGCCCGCAAGTTACGCCTTTTTGCTGCGTGGTGATTTTATTCTTTTAATCATCATAAAAGCTGTTTTCGCTCACAAAAAGCATAATCCAAAATAAAGCGCTAAATATTAGTTTTGAAGGAGTTTCACTTTCAACCTAAACACACCCACCATATGCTAGATGCTGTTCATCCCAAACTCCCAATGCGTAGTAAATCTATAACGATGGCATACTATCAATCGCTTGGCTTTGCAGTGTATGGTAGTGCAGATTTTGAAGGTTACTTAATGATGCAAAGGGACAAAGTGCAAATCCACTTCTTTGAATTTAAGGAACTTGATCCGCTAAAGAACTATGGTCAAATATATCTTAGAACAGATAGTATTGATTCTTTGTATCAATTATTCATCGATCAGAAATTGGAAATTCACCCAGCAGGTGCTTTGACAATGAAGCCTTGGGGAATTAAGGAATTTGTGATGCTTGACCCAGATCACAATCTTTTGACTTTTGGTGAAGGCTTGTAAATCGCTATCCACCGACAAAGTGTGGTAAAAACAAAAAAGCATCTCCGCAAGCGGAGATGCCTTCTTGATAACATAAAGAGGACTATTAAAAACCGATGGTTGCTTCAATCATGATACCCTTAAATTCGCCACCTTGGAATTGTGCACTACCATCCCATCCAGAACCGCTATGAGTTTGATTTACATACTCCAATTTTGCCAGTACATTCTTTGACATAAACCAGCCACCGCCGATGTTAAACCTGCTGATTTCTTTAGTATCAGCACCATCCTTTTCTTCACCTTTCACTGAGTTAAATCTACCACCTAGGTATATATTTTCTTCCGCTCCGAGTCTGTAGATTACTTCCGCTCCTGTTTGAGTGAATGATCCGCCTACTTCAGAATCCCCATTGCTCACTACTTCATATACTCCGAAGAACTCAAGACCTTTAAATTTAACAAATGGGTTCACTTGGAAAGCATTGATATAGCCACTGTTTGATGGAGCAAATCGTCCAGTTCTAAAATCAGAACCGCTGTAAGTCAAAACGCTATAATATCTTGCTCCAGCTCTGTCACCAGAGAAGAGGTTTTCTCTAGTGCTTTGATCTGAACTACTATAGAAAGATCCTGTGAAACGAACTCTCAAATCTTCATTCATTTGCTTGTCGTATCCAAGTTTACCAAAGATTACATACCCTTTATCGTTATTATCCATGACAGACTGATTCAAACGACCATTGGAAACACCGAGTACTGCTAGGAACCCTGACCTCTGTACAGTTACTTCTGCAAATGGTTCTGTTGTGAAAGCATCCATGATATAGTTACCAACGAATGGGTTGAAGATAGCTCTGGCATTATCAGATCTTCTGAAGTGTGTATCACCATAGTTGATCTCATCCATACCTACTCTAATGGTAGTGTAATCCATAATGCCACTGGCAAATCCAGGCTTGATGAAATCGAGTTTGTCCATTTGGATATATCCACCTTTTACCCAAGATTCAGAGTGGTGGCGTGAAGAAAGATAAGTACGTAAATGCATGCGCATACCATCAGCTAGTTGTACATCCAGGTTCAAGTTAGCTGTAGGTAAGTTGAAGTTGTTTCCTAAGTCAGGAAGAGTATCCCCAGCGTTGGTTTGAGAGATGCCTTGAAACTGTATGGCAAAGTCACCTCCTACACGGACCTTTACTCCTTCGAAAGGAACGTCATTTTCTTTAGGTGTTTCGAATACATTCAGACCGTCCTTATCATTGGACCTGAAGTACTGCAAATCGGGTTGTTGTGCGTATACGGCATTTGCTCCCAGTATACTTAGCGCAACTAAAAGAGTTTTTAAGTTGTAAGTTTTCATGATTTATTCGGTTTAAAGTCAATGTTTAGTAATTCAATTTTTATTAAGTCAATGATTATTGTTTCAAGTTCATTTTAAAATGGATCTTCACATCCTTGCCTGTTTCGATCGTACCAAACATGGCAGTAGGAGGTTCGATATCATATGATGTCATATCGATGGGCACAGTACCCGTAATCAGGGTAGCGCCATTTTCGAATGATATTTCTGCTGTAAGCGGTATTGTTTTGGTTACGCCTGCTATCGTCACTTCAGCATTTCCTGAGAGTTTGTTATTTAGGCGTGTTAGTTTATTTGCTTTACAGGTGATTTTTGGAAACTTCTCCGCTTTCAAAGCTTCGTAGGTTTTGTCGTCCATGATGCCTTTTCCACTTTCTATAGATTTCACTTCTACCGTTAGTGAGAGCTTTTCCAGTGCTTCTGCTTCCAACTCACCAGTAGCTTCAAATCGAGTAACTTCTGACTCCCAGTCATGGATACTAGAAGTACCAGCTATAAGGATAGAGCCGTTTGATTGTGTGAGTTTGAAGGGTGTTTCTGAAGCAGCGGTGAGGCTAATTATGAGCATTAAGATCAATCCTTTCATGACATGAGTTTGTTTGTTTCGTGATGTAAAAGTATGGGGATGCTGTCCCGTGCCATATGATAGGAGTCTTACTCAAATCAAATCTTGCTCATAATTTTACGTGACACAAAAGAGCGTTTGACATGACAAAACTCATATCCTTAAAAGTGCGTGTTGAAAAAGGTGTCTATTCCAGCTAATAGCAACTACTTTTGTTTTGAATGAAGAAGAAAAACAACCGCCCAATAGAAATTGAGATTATTAATTTTGGGGAATACAGTGAATGGGAAAGCGACAATCAACAGCTTCCGAAGTTTATTCGCTTGGCTCTTGAAGTGAAAGCAGCGGTTGGAGTTGAGTTTGGGATGATTGTAGAAATCAGGAAAGCACGAAATCGTTACTTGGACTTCCGCATTGATCACCCACCCTTCTTGGATGACTCTGGGGAAATGTCTCATTCATTTACAGATACCTTTCGAGTAAAGCACAATCCTTTTCTATTCTTCCTTGGCGATACCATTTGGGAACCGTTGGAAGATAAACGAGGACCTTGGGTGCTTACTATTCTTGAAGGAAAGGAAGTCCTTGCAACTAAGACAATTCATTTGATTTGATTGGGATTGGATTCGGGGATAGTATCCTATGCATAGAAAACTTACTAATTGATAAAGCCATCTTGACAATATTCAATTAGTTATAGGTAAACCACTTTATCAGATTACGCTCACCTTATCTTTGGTTTTGTTAAATTTAAGTTGGTCTGATACTAACCACAACCAAATGAAAAACCTTCGAATTGCCTCTATATTGTTATTGATAGGTCTAAGTACTAGTCTAAGCTTTGGACAGTCATGGGAAGTTGTCTTTAAGAAAGCAGAAAAACAATACCTCAAGACTAAATACAACAAGGTAGAAAAGCATGTAGTAAAGGTTCAAAAAAAGGGTATTGCCAAAAAGTATAGAGGCGATAGCTCCCTCCTTCCTATGACTTTTGTGATGCTTGCCAAAGCAAATATGGCCATGGCAGACTATAAGGAGATGAAGAAGAATTTAGCCATAGCGGGAAGAAAGCTTCCAAATATTGAGATTGGCCATCCTTACAATTTCACAATGGCACAACTGCGTATGGTCGACTTATACAACGAATATGGCGCGCATAGAAAAGCCGATAGTATATGCGATATTCTAAACAATCTAAGCGATAGCTACCTGCAAAGTGATCTTCTAAGACAAGAGATTAACATAAGAAATACGATCACAGACATCTCCATGGGGCATTTTAAGGAAGGAGTAGCGAACTTGGACAAACTCTACAGTACATGGCCAACCATGTTTAAAATGTCCTACAGTTTTGATAAAATCACCTCCGAAGATGAAGCTTACAAAAAAGGCCTTATGGTCAAACTCTTCACAGCCGAAATAGAAGCTATGCGTGGCAAAGGTGAATATCCAAAAGCAACGGAACTGATTGATAAGTATGAAAAACAAGTAAACCGACTAGCCGATAGCAATACTGACGCCTTTGTCGACTTCAGAGTAGCGGAAATCAACAATTATCTGGATTACGGAGACCTGAAATCTGCTGAGAAAATGTCAGAACGCCTTCTTGCTCTAAAACCAAAAGGGCGCCTATACGAAAAAGCAGGTTTGGTAAGTATCCTAGTAAGTGAACGAAACAAAGAATTTATAAAGGCAATCGGTACCGGAAAAACCATTGAAAATAGGCTCATAACTTCTAAAGTAGACCGACAATATGCCTATCTAAATTCAGAATTTCTCAACACGATTATGCGTGCTTATGAAAATGATCTCGATCAGAATATTATCCCCCGCTTCAATTCACTCTTAGGTAAGACAAGAAAACAATTGCCGAATGATCATAAAATGATCACTACGAGTCTTGATGAAGCCATCAGATACATCTTCAACCAAAAAAGAGTCGAAAACTATCCAATAGCAGAAAAATTTTATCTCGCTCTGGATGAGTCGCTCAATACAAGAATGGGGTCAGAAGGATTGCCTACAGCCATCAACCGCATCAATATGGCAGGTTATTATTTAGGCTACTCAGAACAGCCTTCAAAAGCATTTGCTCTTTTGGCAGGTGACTCCTACAAAATTCCATTGAGCGAACTCTCCCCTAACCATCCACAGTACGAACGCATGGTTACTAGTCTCATGGAGTATTTCACCCTTGTTGGCAATTTTGATTATCCTATCAAATTGACCAAATCTGTGCTAGAAGCCATGAAAGCTAATCCGAATACTACTGAGGCAAATCTTGGGGATAAACTAACGGATCTAGCCAAGCTACAAGTACTGGGAGGGTATTATAAGGATGCCGAAACCAATACCGACGAGGCACTTAAAATTCTAAAAAGGGGTGGCGAGAAAAAGTCGGAATCCTACGTCCGAGCCCTCAACAATGCTGCTTATCTCTATGGTACAATCGGATTGTATTCCAAGGCAGAACGTCAGCTTCGTAAATCAGAAAATATTTTCGGTAAACTAGAATCTGTAAATAAGGAACTGAGGCTACAATCTATCGTGGACTTAGCCTTCCTAAATACACGTATAGGCAACTATAGCCAGACAGAAGAGTTGCTGAATATAGTAATCACTGATAGACTCAAGCTATATGGCAGTACTAGCCGTCACTTGATCAAACCATATATAGCTTTAGGAGAAGTATTCATGATTCGCGGGGACTACCCTTCCTCTGAAAAGAATCTGCGCAAAGCCCTATTGACTACCGAACAAGTCTTCGGTGACTCCACACTGATATTCGCCGAAAGCTTAAGCCGTATGGTAAAGCTTTACATCAAGCTGGGTAACTATGAAGCTGCCCTTGTCAATGCCTTTGATGTATTGAAAATAAGAGAAAAAGTATTGAGAGCAGATCATATCCTTTTGGCAGACACTTACAATGACCTGGGCATGATCTATCAAAATA
>JBLIFO010000171.1:0-6458 GCA_047633875.1 Marinoscillum sp.
AGAGAGAATAAGAAACTCAATGTCTTTGTATTACCTACCATTATTGAATGTCTGGTGCTGATATCCATTGCTTTATTGAGCAATTTTATCGAGCTGAAATACCCAGATTTGACTGCTTGTTTATTGCTTTTCGCAATGGGGCTGCAAAACTCTTATGTCACTAAGATTTCGAATGCGATCGTACGAACCACCCATTTAACGGGGCTCTTTACCGATTTGGGAATCGAACTTTCGCAATTGTTCTTTCCAAAAACACATCCGCATAGAGACAAACTCAAAGCGACGATTAAACTGCGGGTTTATATCATTTCGTTCTTCTTCGGCGGTGGATTAATTGGTGGTTTTCTTTATTCCAGACTTGATTGGAAACTAAACACGCTGCTCTTGGGAGCATTGATTCTACTTGTGAGCTTATTCTTTGATGATGTTAGGTATCAATTGATAAAAGCCAAAAGAAGATTTATGCAAAAGAGTTGACTACACCTTGAAAAAGATATGCAGAACCTATTTTACTCTTAATTCCTTTCTTTGATTCGAAAGAAAAGTCTTGATACAGGGATGATGGCAAGACCCATGATTATCAAGAAAATAAAAGAGGTTCTCAAATCGAATGCGTGCGCTAGGTATCCTATCATAGGCGGCCCAATGAGCATACCCGAAGTGCCATAGGTAGAAATGATGGAAACGGCTATTCCTGGTGAATACTTTTTGGAGTCTCCAGCTTGAACCAGCGCCATGGGCACCACAGGAGCCACACCCAACCCTACTAATGAAAACCCCAATAAAGCCATATAGAACGTGGGGAAAATAACTGCGATAGCTATACCAATGGTTATGGTCATTGCGCTAATCACAAATGTGCGCTTTATGCCCAGCCGGTGGATAAACCAATCAGAAGCAAAACGTGAAATGGTCATGCTGATCATAAAGAGTAAGAATCCAAAAGTAAAAACCTCTGTTTTGACCACTTCGTTGAAATAGACGCCACTCCAGTCAAACATGCCACCTTCACATATGGCAGCAAAAAGGATCAAAAATCCCAAAGACATGATATAAGGATCAGGTTTGCTGAGAATTAGTTTGTTTCCCGACGGTGCAATGTCATTTTTCAGCAGGTGCTGAAAGGCAAAAAAGGCAATCGGAATGGCCATACAAGCAAAAATGACAAAGTGCATAAATAGGCTCACATCTAGCACAATCATGAGGGTGGTACAGCCTACTCCTACGATCCCACCCATGCTCCAAAGCGCATGAAACGATCCGTTGATTTTTTTTCCAATAATTTTTTGTATGCTAATGGCCTGCGTATTCATAGAGATGTTGACAATTCTCATGAAAAATGCCACGCAGAAAATGGAAATCGACAATGCAAGTACATTTTCTGCCAATCCAATGGAAAAAAGCGCTAATACATACAAGCAAACTGCAATGATTAAAGGGAATCTGGTTTCAAATTTAGAAACGAGAAAACCTGAAAGCGGCAATCCCAGCAATGAACTGATCGGCATCACCATGAGTATAGAACCCAACTCGGCTTCATTGAGCTGAAGCATGTCCTTGATAGTAGGGATACGGGAAGTCCAGGTGGCAAAACCAAACCCGGAGAGAAAGAAGTAGGTACTCAGTGCAATACGTTGCTTGGTTTGGGCCTCCATTTAGGCAAAGTTATAGCGATGCTATTTGCTTTAGGGCCCAACTGCTACCTAATTTTTAAAGAATAGGATGATTTGTTGGCTAAGTTTAATTGTTACGCAATTTTGTTGCAAATCTCAATACTCTTTGATCACAAAACTGTTAAGATCTCTTCAAAGTCTAAACGTCCGCTCGGCTGGCTAAACTTGATTAAATTTAGATTTTAAAACACCCTAATTACAGCTTTACAAAAAGGTCAAAAATGAAAAACCTCCTTCTCCTTAGTCTTTGTTTTTTAACCATTATCAGCGTGTGCTTTGGCCAAGAAAATATTCTTCCCCTCTGGAAGTCAGGTGAAATGCCTAATTATCAAAAAACGGATGAGGTAGAAACTAAAGAAGTTAAAGAGATCATAAGGATTGGAAATGTACAAGAGCCAACTTTAGAGATCTATCTGCCAGCAAAACGAAACTCAACAGGCAAAGCAGTAATCATCTGCCCTGGTGGAGGATATAGCATTTTAGCTTATGATTGGGAGGGCACTGATATTGCGAAATGGTTCAATTCACAAGGCATTGCCGCCTTTGTTTTGAAGTCGAGATTGCCATACTCTAAATCGATAATTGTGGGTCATCAGGCGCCTTTGCAAGACGCACAAAGGGCAATAAGACTTGTCAGACAAAATGCTGAGAAATGGAACATCTCCAAGGATCAAATCGGCATAATGGGATTCTCCGCAGGTGGTCACCTTGCCTCTACTTTAGGTACACATTATAATGATGAAAACCTTAGAGTAACCAGCGCTATTGACACCATCAGCGCACGACCTGATTTTATGATCCTTATCTACCCTGTCATTACCATGAATGCCGACTATACACATATGGGATCAAGGAATAACTTGATTGGAACAAACCCTGATCAAGCTTTAATAGACCAATACTCCAATGAATTGCATGTAAACAAGGATACACCACCGACTTTCATTGTGCACTCCACGGACGATAAGGCTGTGCCAGTGATGAATAGCATATCGTTCTATCAAGCAATGCAAAAAGCAGATGTTTATTCAGAGATGCACATCTATCCTTCTGGAGGACATGGTTATGGACTGGCTTTGGGCAAAGGTCATTTACAGACATGGCCTGATAGACTGGCTGATTGGATAGATAGTTTGAAGCAGTAGAGCATCCAACAATGCATAAGGAAGAATACATAGGATAAAAGAAAAATAGAGCGGCATTGAAGTTAAGTGAACTACTTTCTGTGTGTAGCGGATATTAAGTCAATACCACCATAAGTCAATTAAATTCGACTTATTTATCCACGTTCGTCTTGTCGCGTATATGTAGGAAATAATTGAAAATCATTCATTTAAATCCTTAGATTAGGAATTCACTAACACACTAAACTTATGAGTCAAAAAACTTCAGGTGCTTTTATAGCTGCATCTTGGGTGGCAGTTGGAGCAGGAATGATTGGATTTCTGGTTGGTCTTTGGAGGGCAGAAATGATGCTCAATGAAAAGGGCTATTACTTCACCATATTGATGTACGGCCTCTTTGCAGTCATATCAGTACAAAAGGCTGTTCGGGACAGACTAGAAGGTATAAAAGTCACAGATATCTATTACGGTCTCTGCTGGTTTTCAACAATCCTCTCAATACTGCTCTTGGTGATAGGTCTATGGAATGCTGAGCTCTTGCCGAGCGAAAAAGGATTTTATGCCTTTTCGTTTCTATTAGCCCTATTCGGAGCTATTGCTGTACAGAAGAATGTACGCGATGATATGGAGACATCAGACTGATACCCAAATAACTTCAGAACTAAACTCCAATCATGAGATTACCGCTAATCACTCTTGTTCTTATTCTTGCTTCATGCGCTTCGGAGGTAAGGCAATATGAATCCATTGATGAGGACTATTGTGCGAAGCTCACTCAAGAGGAATTTGCCGTCTTGTCAGACCAACTCTCTTCGATAGCGGATACGCTGAGTGCTAAGACAGGTACTTATGTCCTGGAAGAAGGAGATCAGTCAATGATATTTCGAGCATGGTTAAGTGAATCAGCTGAAAAAACCATTGATATCCAATACTTCATATTCTCCGCTGACAACATAGGATTAATAGCCATCGACTACCTCATCCGTGCTGCGGACAGAGGCGTAAAGGTTCGGATGATCGTTGATGATATTATGGTAGAAGCCGATGCTGATGAATTGTTGGCATTAGACTCTCACCCCAATCTCTGTATCAAAATATATAATCCTACTGCGAATATTGGCAAAAATCTCCCGCAGAAATTATATAGTATGACTAGTGATTTTAGTGGGTTCAATAAGAGGATGCACAATAAAACCTTCATTGTAGATGACAAAGTAGTCATCACGGGAGGTCGAAATATTGCAGATGAATATTTCGATTATGACCATGAATACAATTTCAGAGATCGAGATGTATTGTTGCTTGGAGAGGTCTCAACAGATGTCTCCAAGTCTTTCTCTTTATTTTGGAATGATCCATTAAGTGTTCCAATCAGTGAATTACTAACAGTAGATGAAGCAGCTGTAAATGCGGAGGTCAAATTCGAATATCTGCGCCAATATGCATGCAACCCTTACAATTTTTGGCCTGAGGTTCGCGATAAGATCAATGCTGCTCCTGAACTTTTTCAGAAAATGCTGGAATCTGGGATGTTGGTCTGGGTGGATGAAGTCTCGTTTGTCTCTGACCTACCGGGCAAAAACCAAGAAAGCAATAGTCTCTCCGGCGGTGGATTGAGTACGGACTCCCTGATCTCCCTAATCAATAGCGCAAAAGAATCAATCTATATTCAATCACCCTATTTAGTGACAACAGAGCTGAGTCAATCCCTATTTCAAAAAGCAATTGAACGTGGGGTGACAGTCAAAATTTTAACCAACAGTCTTACATCTACGGACAATTTAGAAGCATTTAGCGGCTATAAACGTGAGCGGGAAACGCTCATGTCTATTGGAGTGGATATTTATGAATTTAAACCAGATGCGGAAATCAGATATAAAGTAATGACTGGGGCTTTGCAACGAAAGATGGATTTCAGTCCCAAATTTGGACTCCATGCCAAGTCAATGGTCATAGATCAGGAAGTTGCAGTCATCGGCACCTTCAATTTAGATCCTAGAAGTGCCAATTTGAATACGGAATGCATCGCTATCATCCATGATCCCTCCATTGGGAAAAACTTGTTCGACACAATGGTAGAAGAGCTCAAGCCAGAAAACGCATGGCACATCACAGCTGACTTCAATCCTGATGATGAAGCTGACAAGAGCAAACGATTCCAACTTTGGCTAAGAGGTGTAGTGCCCAAATCAATCTTGTAGCGTTAGCAGGTTACCTACCTGTGATTAATCTTAGGATCGGTAATTAATGGACTGATCTCTGACAAATAAGCCCCCGGCATGCAACTATAAAGGCAAAAACTTGTTGGGATCCGAACAGGTTAACTCTAAAAACGAACGACATGAAAGAAATGTGGGACAGCCGCTATGCTAATAAGGAATACGCTTATGGGACCTTACCCAATGAGTTTTTTAGAGAGTCACTAGATAAATACAAGCCCACTGGTAAAATCCTTATGCCTGCTGAGGGTGAAGGACGCAATGCCGTCTTCGCAGCTAAAAGCGGATTGGATGTAACAGCATTTGACATAAGTATAGAGGGGAAAAACAAGGCCCTAAAACTGGCAGATCAAGAAAATGTGACCATCGATTATCAAGTTGGCGATTTCTATGAACTCAAATTAGTAGACGTCCGGTATGATGCCGCTGCGTTGATTTATGCTCATTTTCCACCTTCTTTGTTGTCAAAGTACTTTAGGAAGATAGCTGAATTGATAAAACCCGATGGGATGATCATACTAGAAGGGTTCAGTAAAAACCACATAAAATATCAAGAAAAATACCCCAACATAGGCGGCCCAAAAACACTAGACTTTCTATTTTCAAAAGAATCTATTCAAGCAGATTTTGCAGACTTTGAAATCATTCAATTAGAAGAGGTAGAAGTAGCACTGAATGAAGGGTTATACCACAATGGTGTCGGAAGTGTGATTAGGTTTATCGGGAAGAAAGTTGTTTAGCTCCTTTTAAAAGTACAAATAACTGCGAAGTAATACGATCTTCATACTTAGATGCTATTACCGCATTTGATCTGAGTACCTTACTCCCTATCCAAAAGCGTATATCTACTTTTTGGTCTCTATAATCTTAAAAAAATAATCAACATGGCAAAGCCCACCAGAACCCAACACCTCAAAGAGGTAATCAATGCGCACTCGCAAGACATGACTGGCAAGGTCGTAGCTATTACCGGAACCACCAGCGGTACAGGCTTTATCTGCGCAAGGGAATTAGGTAAAAAAGGAGCGACAGTAATACTCCTCAATCGCAAAAGCTCAAGATCTGAGCAATCACATGAGAAACTGGTAAAAGCGGTTCCCAATGCGACATTCGAAGCAATTGACTGTGACTTGCAAAAATTTGATACGGTAAAGCAGGCAATTGAAGACATCAAAGCAAAGTATGACACCCTAGACGTATTGGTCAACAATGCAGGTGTAATGGCCTTAGAAGATATGTCTACCATAGACGGCTATGATGTACAGATTCAAACCAATGTACTCTCGCATTTTCTGCTTACCAAAGAATTGTTTCCCCTATTGAAAAATAGCAAAGCAGCAAGAATCGTCAATCATAGCTCTATGGCAAGACTGGGTGGACCACTCAAGCCAGACTTCTTCGGAAAAAATGGCGGAAACCTTGGTGGAGATGGTACGGAAGAA
>JBLIFO010000172.1:0-6418 GCA_047633875.1 Marinoscillum sp.
GACTCAACAGGTAAAGCAGGAAGTGACTCCAAATCCAAACGTTTGGGACAGTGAGTTTGCTTACCATATGGGTGATAAAATGACCCAATATTATTTTAGTCATCAAGCATTCGATGATTATCCAGTAGTAGGTGTTAGCTGGGAAGCGGCAGCAAAGTTTACTGAATGGAGAACTGAGCACCTGAACATTGGTCGCCAAGAAGATGAAACCGGAGGCGGTGGAGGTCTTTTTGGTGGTAAAAAGAACAGACAAGCACAAGACAATGGTGTACAAGGCCTAGGCGGCCCAGGGCAATTAGGGGCTGCTCCACAAGGAGCTGCGGGACAACCTAATACGACTTTCAAAAGTACATTGCCTATAGAAAAAAGATATCCCAACATTAGACTCCCTACTGAAGCTGAATGGGAATACGCGTCTCGTGGTGGTCGAGAAATAATTAAATACCCTTGGGGTGGCCCTTATACAAGAAATAGAAGTGGATGTTTCTTGGCCAACTTCAAACCAGGCAGAGGCAACTACGATGACGATGGTTATCCATACACGGCTCCTGTGAATGCATTCTTACCCAACAATTTCAACTTATATAATATGGCGGGTAATGTAGCAGAATGGTGCTTAGATGACTTTTCTCCTATTTACAATCCTTTAGTATGGGATTTGAACCCACTCTTTTTGTATAAAGACAATGAAAGAAACAGCCCACATTATGGTAAAAAGGTAGTACGAGGCGGTGCATGGAACGATATTTCATATTACATCCAAACTGGAACACGCACCTATGAATATCGCGATGTAGAATCTGCTAGCATCGGTTTTAGATGTGCAATGGATTATCTGGGCAGTGCGGGTGATGACTTCGGAACTAACTAAACAATAAACTTCAACCAAATTAATTACTCATATGGCAAACAAATCATTTACAGAAAACTTTTACGGCAATATCATGCCTAAAATCTATGGACTAGGCGCTGCGGTCGTAATCATAGGAGCAATGTTTAAATTAGAAGGATGGGCAGGTGCCTCAATAATGCTAATCGTAGGTTTAGGTGTCGAAGCATTAATTTTTGCATTTAGTGCATTCGAACCCACATCAACCGACTATACTAAAAAGATGTATGAGGCCAATGCCATAGGCGCAGCTCCTAAACAAGACAATTCAAATGACGAAGTAAGTCTTGGTAAGATTTTAAAAGAAGCTGCTGTAAGCAAAGAAAGCTTAAAACAGTTTGGAGAAGGCATGACAGCACTTGCAGCCAATGCAAAAGGTATGTCTGACATGTCTAATGCTGTTTCAGCAACAAACGCATATGCCGATAGTGCTAACAAAGCATCTGAAGGACTAAGTAAAATTAGCCAAAGCACAACAGTGACAGCGACCGCTATGGCACAAATGGCAGATTCTGCGAAGAGTTCTGGAGAGATTCAAACACAACTGAAAACTTCAGTGGGTTCTTATCAAATTCAATTACAGAATGCCGCAACACAGCTTGATGCTCTTAACAAAGTGTACAAAGAAGAATTGAACGATTCTCAATCGCATGTTAAGGCGATTAAATCATTCTATGCCAATATCGACACTGCTTTAGCTGGAGTAAGTGCAGCAACTAAAGAAGCAGAAGAATTTAAAATACAAATGGGCAAATTAAACACCAATGTTAATTCACTTAACAAAGTATATGGTGCTATGTTGTCTGCAATGAAAACATCTAATTAACTGATCTATTATGGCAGGAGGTAAGGAAACCCCACGGCAAAAGATGATCGGTATGATGTACTTGGTACTCATAGCTCTTTTGGCCCTACAAATTAAAGATACAGTTCTTGAGAAATTCGTTTTGATGGAAGCTGGACTACAAAGTTCCAACGCGGTTTATGAAGCCAGTAGTAGACAAATCTTTCAGAGTATTAGTAAAGCTGCTCAAGACCAGGGTGGAAAAGAAAGTGATATAAAAGTCGTTAATGCGGCCAAAGAAGTCCGTAAAAACACCACTGACCTAATCGACTACCTTGCCAATATCAAGCGAGAAGTTAGTTTAATCACAGCGCGCGGAGATTCAACGATGATCTACGAGAGAAGTACATTAAAGAAGTATGAAGAAGCATCTACCTATTTGGTAGAAAAGAAAAACGCTGATGAAATGAAGAAGCGTTTAGATGATTATATTATTCAAATGAATACCACCTTATCTGCGGTAGGCATCAATAAAAATTGGACATCAGTAGCTATGGATGCGAAAGACATCGAATTCTACAAGGATAATGTTGAAGAAAGAGGAAAGAGTTTTGCTGACTTGAATTTCTACAAAACACCTTTGGCAGCTGTTTTAGCTCAATTAACATTCTTCGAAAATCAAATTTACGCTCGCGAATCAGAGGCACTCGGTTTATTAGGTGGAAGGGTTGGTGCTACCGCAGTTAAAGGTTTTGACCAAATTACTGGAACAGTATTACCAACGTCAAACATTGTGACTGCTGGAACTGACTTTGAAGCAGAAATTTTCTTAACCGCTTCGAACTCTGCTTTAGAGCCTTCAATGTCTTTTAAAGGTCAGCCCATTCAAGTAGAAAATGGTAGAGGTAAAATCAAGTTTAAAGCATCGGCAACATCTTATAAAGATAATCTCTCAGAGCAGACTTTTACGGCCGAAATCAAGTATAGCGATGGTGGAGAACTGAAAACAGTGCCAATAAGCCATACTTATATGGTGGCGCAGCCAGTAATAGAAGTAAAAGCTGAAGCGATTCAGAATTTATACCAGAACTGCGCAAACGTTCTTCAAATCAACGTGCCTTCTTTAGGCCCGGCATACAATCCATCCTTTACTTTAACAGGAGCTAAGCAAACTGCGGGTTCTAAAAAAGGGGAAGTAGTTGTTATTCCAGGTACGGGTACTAGAAATGTAGGAATTGGCGTTAGTAGTGGTGGAGCAAAAATTGGTGACGTAAGTTTCACTGTAAAATCTATTCCAAGACCAGCCTTCAAGATTTTGGTGGGTGGAAGTGAATATGATCCTGAAAAAGGTCTAGCTACAGTGCCTAATAGCATTACTTTGAAATTAGAACCAGATGCTGATTTTGCTAAGAATTTCCCTTCAGATGCGAACTTCTTCGTTTCAAAAGGTAAAATTCTTTTGATCAAAAATAACCGTCAAAGTGGATCTGTCGATATCACAAATGCGAGTACAGACTTCTCACTTGCTGCTATTAAAAGTAGAATTGCATCAGGTGACCGTTTGGTTATCATTGTAGAAGAATACACCCGATTGAATTACAATAAGGAAGTAGAGGTTGTTAAATACAGCGATAAGAGTACTATAAATATTAATTAAAATGAAAACTCTCTCAGTAATTGGTTTACTCTTCTTATTAAGCTTCAATAGTTTTGGACAAGCCAATGCTAATGGAACTGCACCTATTGATAGTGTAGAAAACTCAAGAAGATATAACATCAATTCAATAAGGCCTATCCGCAGCGAGGACGTAATGTTCAGTATTCGTGTATGGTCTAAAATGGACCTGAGAGAGAAAATCAACGAAGGTTGGAATTCTAAGAATTCAAAAATCGTTGAGATCATTTTCGAAGGAATTGATTTGTGGTACAACTCTGCTGAGGGTGAAGGAATTGCGCCTTATAATCCTTTGACACAGGGCTTTGACGATAAAGATTTACTTTCTGATAAAAACACATACCTAGACAGAATTATCATCGATGGAACTAAAGGAGAAGATCCTACTTTAGATGAAATTGACCGATGGAAAATTGAGGCTACAACTCGAGGTGAAGATCCTGATGCTTATGTTCAGACAAAGACTAGAGAGAAATTAGCTCCTGACACAATTCCTAAGAATAGAATTTCTATTCTTGAAATTGAAGAAGACTTACTTTTCGATCGAAATCGTTCTGTGCCTATTTGGGATATTCAAACTGTAAAAATTGTTGCTCAATCTGACATTGCTGGTGGTGCTGAAAAAGAGATGGTTAGAATCAAGTACAAAGATTTGACTAACTACTTAGATAAAGTCTATCGCGAGAGTTTTGCTAATAAAGAGCAAAAAGTACGCGCTTTTTGGTTTAACCCTAGAAATCCTAGAAATTTCGATATCAGCTTAAACAATGCATTTGATTTAAGATTGTTCAGTTCTAACATCACTAAGTTCTCGAACCCAAGTGATGCAGCAATGGAGAATTTTTTCCAAAATCAAATTGAATCAGGCAAACGTAGTTTAATGGAGATTTCTAGAGACTTTAGATATCAATTGTTAGAATCGATACATAACCTTTGGGAGTATTAATAAAATTGAAGTTGAATAAAAAAAGGGACGCTTAAGCGTCCCTTTTTTGTTGGAAGAAACTCTGAATCAAATTAGCTCGATTCTCACCTACGAGCGCTACAAGTTCTTCTCTAGAAGCTTGTTCTATCTTGCTCATCGTTCGGAATTCCTTCATGAGCTTATCCACCGTAAAGCGCCCCAAGCCCTTTACATTCTCTAATTCAAAATTGAAGCTATTCTTAGACCTTAAATCGCGATGGAAATTAATGGCGAACCTGTGTGCCTCATCACGCAGTTTCTGAATTAACCTGAGTGCCTCTGATTTCTTATCAATATGCAACGCAAACTCATCACCAGGAAAATAAATCTCCTCTAGCCGCTTGGCTATTCCTATAATGGGCACTTCTCCGTAGATACCCAATTGCCTCAAGGCATCGCAAGCTGCGTTCAGCTGACCCTTACCTCCATCAATTACTATAAGCTTGGGCAACGAAAGCTCTTCATCTAAGAGTCGCTTATAACGCCTCCCGACCACTTCTGTCATCGAAGCAAAATCATCGGGACCCACAACTGTCTTGATCTTGTAATGTCGGTAGTCCTTCTTAGATGGCCTGCCCATTCTAAAACATACCATCGATGCTACTGGATTAGTACCTTGAATATTGGAGTTATCGAAGCATTCGATATGCACCGGTAATTCCTTTAATTGAAGATCTTGTTGAAGCTGTTTCAGAACCCTAGTTCCTTTGTCCTTCACATTATCAAGCGCCTCATACTTTTCCTTTTTAGCAAAGAGTGCATTCTTAAGTGATAGCTCAATCAACTTCTTCTTATCCCCAATTTGTGGTACTTGGATTTGGATGGTATCTGACTCAATTTCTAGCTGCTTATTAGTCAAAACTTCCCTTGTGATACTTTGATAACGATCTCTCATGTCTACCATCATCAAAGCGAGAATATCTTCATCCGATTCTTCAAGCTTCTTTTTGATCTCAGACGTTTTAGAAAGATTGATCATTCCATTTTTGATCCTTAGGTAGTTTACAAATGCACATTTTTCATCTGACACAATTGTAAAAACATCTACATCGGCAATCTTCGGGCTTACTACCACAGATTTAGACTGAAAATTCTCAACCATCTCCAGCTTGTCCTTAAAGTCTTGTGCCCTTTCAAATTGCAGCGCAGCAGCCGCTTCGAACATTCTTTCTTTAAAATAACTCTTAGGTAAGCTCAGGTTGCCTTTTAAAATATTTAAAGCCTGATCAACATCTTTGAGATAATCCTCTTCAGTTTGCCGTCCCTCACAAGGCCCTTTACAATTTCCTATATGGTATTCCAAACAAACCTTGAATCTGCCCTTTGCTATATTATCTTCAGACAAATCGAATCGACAAGTGCGCAGCGTGAACAAAGTATTAATCAATTTCAAAAGGCTGTTCATCGCCTTTACGTTGGCATAAGGCCCAAAATACTTCCCGTTGGAAGGGATTAGTTTTCGGGTACTGTAAATTCTCGGGAAACGCTCATTAGAGACGCAGAGGTAAGGAAAAGTCTTATCATCCTTGAGGAGGATGTTGTATCGAGGCTGGTTCTGCTTGATGAGGTTATTCTCCAACAAAAGCGCATCAAATTCAGAATTGACTAGCGTGATTTCAATGCTTTGAATCTCTGACACCATCCTCAATGTCTTTCTATTTACACCAACCGCCTTGCTGAAATAACTAGAAACTCGCTTTTTCAAAGATTTAGCCTTACCAACGTAAATAAGAATATCATCTACATTGTAATAACGGTAGACCCCTGGGCTATCAGGTAATTTCGATATGTCTTTAGGAGTAAAGCGATTGGCTTCCATTAATAAATCTCAGGATCATAAATGGTGGAATCGCTACGTACGTTATCTTGAGTGTCTAGAATATCCGCAAATCTTTGGCAATCAATTTCCAAGCTCAAATTAGCCGGCTTCGGAAACTTCGCTTTTCTAATATTCAAAGTAGTGTCCTTATATACTTTTTGGAAAAAACGACCGACAATCGGCAATGCGGTTCTCGCTCCTTGTCCATCAGGCCAATATCTAAAATGAACAGCACGATCATCACCACCTACCCAAGCACCAGCCACCAAATCTGTAGTTACACCAAC
>JBLIFO010000173.1:0-6365 GCA_047633875.1 Marinoscillum sp.
GCAGAGAAGGGTAAATAACCAAGTAGTTATCCTAATGGCTCAGGAAGAAGAACGAAAAAGGATTTCGCGGGATATCCACGATAGCATAGGTCAAATGCTAATCGGAATCAGGCTGCTTTTCGAAGAAAAAACAAGAAATATGGAGCCAGCTATGATGACTGAATTTCTGGAAATTGATCAATTGCTTGACGGCACCATAAAGGAGACCAGATTGATAGTAAATAATTTGGGAATCACGCTCACAGACAATAATACATTACAATCAGCATGCGCTGAGATGTTGAATAAAGCTAAATCGTTTTATAAAGGAAAAATACATTTCAGCTGGACTGGAAACGAATCTCTGGTTTCCGATAATCATGGGCTACATGTTTTTAGGATTTTTCAAGAAGCTGTTACCAATGTTTTCAAATACGCTGAAGCATCCAATCTTGAAGTGACTGTAGATAATACCAAGAATTTTATACTGATAATAAAAGATGACGGTGTAGGATACGATCAGACAGAGAAGAGTGATGGTTTTGGCTTACGAAATATGGCAGAGAGGGTTGAGGCTATTCAAGGTCAACTAACGATCAATTCTAAGCTAGGCAAAGGGACTGAAATCAAGTTGTTTATTCCTCAATCATAAGCTTTTTACATTTTTTGGGTTGTGTTCGAAGTACAGACAATGCAGACTCGCTTCCTTCACTCCTATCCCCACGGATAACCAGCTTGCGACTTGCTAGTGTTTCGGGTAACGAGCCCGCACACAAGGGTTCGTTCCACGCCGGTTCCACCCTCTGGATCGCCAGCCCGGTGGAATAATTTGGTATCTTCGATACCAGATGCCCATGCTGGGCACACACAGTGTATATAAAAAATGGGCGGAACAGTAAGAAAATCAGGGGTTTTGCCTCGTATCAAACTCTGTGCTTAACCGAAAGTTTCGTGCTTAGAAATCGCCTGCTTTTCATATATTAAACGTTATGCTTAATTATCTACCCCACTAGTGCAAGCGCAATGTCGTTTAGTTAAGATAATATAACCGTCTTTGCGAGGCAAGAAGCAAACTTATGATTGATTCTGCTTCTATTTTCGAGACTGCCGCGCTTTGCTCGCAGTGACGTAAGCCTTAACTAAACGACATTGAGTGCAAGCGTTTATGGGATCATCAATAGGCCGTTGGTAATAGAAAAGGAAGCACTAGCTACACGGTTTCATACATCTCTAATTGATGGTTGCAACTCTCTAAAGTCTTCTCAAACTCCGCGCTTACATCATCACTTAGCGTCAATGCCAGCGATGAATAATATGAGATTCCTGAAATAATATTTTCTCTGAATTTGGTGAGCTGTTTTTGCTCGCGCGGACCTGCCTCATCCCCTATTCGATTTTTCAACTTCTCATAATACTCCATGTAAAGTCCTAGCTCCTTAAGAAATACGTGAGGTCTTTCCATATCTAAAACATCATGTTTGCCATAGATATGCCCCACCATCTCTTCCAAAGAATAGGTTCGGTCAAAATAGGCCAGATTTGGCCCTGGACAAACGGATACTCCATCAAAATTTGATTTATCCATAATTCCAAAATTCTTTAAGAATGAAACAGCCAGTCCGTCGCAAAGGCATTCCTTCTCTGTGATCTTTGCATAGGCTGCATCATAGGCCTCTTGGCTCAAATTTTGGTCCTTCAATTCCTTTATTTTCCTTTTTTGGAAACTAATAGAGGCGACACACGTGCCAGCAGCTTTATAGGTAGTATCCATTGCCAGATGTTTCAAAACACAAGGACTCCCAGGCTTGCCTGCTGAGATGCGGGCACCTTTCATACGATCGCCCGAAGTTCCGCGCACAGTACTATAGCTCACTCCAAGTGGAGATACATCGCTATTATAGATATCTTTTTCGCCAGCACCGGCCAAAAGATTTAAGGTTTCATGATCTATCGAGGTAGCCTCTGGCACCAATAAAAATGGACTACCCCATCCAGTAGCATCTACGCCATAATGATCCTGAAGTAGTAAACGCTCATCTGACGTTCCCAGCCCACCTTGCACGGTAAACTTCTGCGTGAGTGGTTGGCTATGAGTATAACCCAATACCTTCCAGACCTCTTTACACATCAACTCTTGCTCAGCCAACATCTCACCTCGATGTAGCTTGAACTCCTCAAGTATTGGTCCCATGAGTAAACCATCTGTAGCAAACGTATGTCCACCACAGTTGAGTCCAGACTCCAATCGGTATTCGCTCACCCAAAGTCCTTTTTTAGCAAGCATCTTGCCCTGTATCAACGCGGATCTGAAATCGCTCACTTTTACGATAATCCTTTTCTTGATATGTCCTTTCTCATCCGGGAAAAAGTCCGAGAACTGCTCCATATAAGCAAATAGCCTTGGGTTGATACCCGCAGATAGTACCAATCCCGAATCCAAATCACTTTCGGCATAGCCTTTCAATGAAGCGCAAGCATCCGTGATCACCTCATCATCGGCAGAAGGCTGCCTGTCCAGCTTAGTCATGATATTCACATCTATACTGCCTGGCCTGATTTCATTCAAGTGATCCAGAAGGTCTTCCACGCATGTATTGCCCGGAAGCAATCGCGCATATTTTCTAAGCTGATGTGGTTCTTTTTTTAATCGTTCGAAGCTTTGGTTTACCAAAAGATTGACAAGGTTCAAATAAGCGGTTATGCGCTTTGACCTGTACTCGGAATCTTTAATTAGGATAGGTATATAAGGCAAATCATTGATACGCGAATAGTATTTTCGTGCCTTTTCGATCACATCATCCTGCACAATAGATATGACAGAGGCAATACCATACTTAGCTATTTTGATCGGTGTATCTAGCGTGTAGCCAATACCCATTACAGGAATATGAAAAGAGTGTGAAGAGATAGACATAGGGCTTTATTTAAGGAGTAAATGTCTGCCGAAATAAACTCTTGTTTTATGAGCAAACTCATATTAGATGCTGTCACAAAATCAATTCTTAATTGTCAAAGTGGGACCAATTAGGCTATAAAACCAGTCCAACTATTTAAACCAGTTAGAAACCTGTGATTTATGTAAGTAATGTCTCTCTAAGTGTAACTTTTTAGGCACGATTTGCCACCATCTTGCTTAATGCCAACAACTAAAGTCTAAGCATTGAAGCTTTATATCAAATACATGGTTAGCATCCGCTGCAAATCGGCTGTCAAAGAAGTCTTAAGAGATCAGGGACTCCACTTTATAGTCGTGGATCTTGGAGAGGTGGAGATCATGGAGGATCTTTCTCCTGAGGGGGAAGAAGCACTGAAAACAGCACTGCTGAAGATAGGTTTGGAATTAATGGACGATAAAAAGGCCATTTTGATTGAAAAAATCAAAACCCTTATTACCGAAATGATTCACCATTCAACGGAAGTGCTCAAGGTTAATTATTCTGACTATATCAGCGAAAAACTGAATTACGATTACACTTATCTATCCAATATTTTCTCAGAGGTAAAAGGAATCACCATTCAGCAGTTCATCATTAATCATAAAATAGAACGGGTAAAAGAATTGATCATATACGACGAAATGAACATCTCAGAAATAGCCTGGAAAATGAATTACAGCAGTGTGGCTCATCTTTCCAATCAGTTCAAAAAAATCACTGGGCTTACTCCTTCGCATTATAAAAAATTGAAAAACAAAAGAAGGAGCCCAATAGAATCGCTCGGAAATTCAAATGGCACAACATTCAGAAAGGAGAATAACGAAGAATGAAAGATATTAAAGATCGAGATTCTTACTTTTTCAGAGGCTTGCTAGAGGCGAGTCTGGATCCGTCAGTTATTATCAACTCGGACGGGCTCATCGACGATTTAAATGAAGCAATGGTGAATATCACAGGCTATTCCCGTGAGCATTTGCTAGAAAGCAAGTTCTCTGCCTATTTCACAGATCAGCACAAAGCCGAGAAAGATTATCATCGTGTATTCCAAAACGGATCTATCTCTGACAATGCATTGACATTCAAACATAAAAATGGAGGTTTAATGGATGTGTTATGCAATGCCACGCTCTGCAAAGACCAAGAGGGTGAAATATTGGGTGCAATAGCCGTAGCACGTCAAGTAACGGAGCAAAAATTGTTTACAGAGTTGCGAAGTGCCAATCAAAAACTGGCGCTACAAAATGATGAAAAAGAAAAACGTTCGGCTGAACTGGTGATCGCCAACAAAGAGCTAGTTTTCCTAAATACTGAAAAGGAAAAACGTGCGGCAGAATTAGGAGTTGCCAATAAGGAATTGGCATTCCAAAATGATGAAAAAGAAAAACGTGCAGCGGAACTGGTGATTGCTAATAAGGAGCTAGTTTATCTAAACGAAGAAAAGGAAAAACGAGCTGCAGAGCTAGGTGTTGCCAATAAGGAATTGGCATTCCAAAATAATGAGAAAGAAAAACGAGCCGCAGAATTAGCCATCGCCAATGAAGAATTAATCTTTCAAAACGAAGAAAAGGAAAAACGGGCTGCCGAACTAGGAGTTGCCAATAAGGAACTCGTGTTTCAAAATAAAGAGAAAGAAAAAAGAGCAGATGAATTGGTCAAGGCAGACCTAGAATTAGATTTTCAGAATAAGGAAAAGATAAAACGAGAAATCGCCAAAAGGAAACTTGAAGCATTTAGTTATTCTGTCAAGCTGGCTTCACAATATTCGCTTAGCCTGATAGAGGCTAGTCTTGACCCCTTGGTGACCATCAGCACGGAAGGCAAGATCACAGACATGAATGAGGCCACTGTAAATATTACTGGCTTGCCTCGCGAAAAACTAAAAGGAACAGACTTTTTTGACTACTTCACCGAAAGACAAAAAGCACGTGAAGTGTACCAGCAGGTATTTGCAGAAGGCTCGGTAGTTGCCTCACCTTTGACACTGCGTCACATTGGAGGAAAACTCACAGATGTAATGTTCAATGGATCCGTATATAAGGATGACAAAGACAATGTGATAGGTGTAGTAATTGTCGCCAGAGATGTCACCGAGCAGAAAAGAATAGCCACAGAACTCTTGGAGGCCAAAAACGCTGCGGAATTGGCTACAAAAATTGCCGAAGAGGCGAAGATAAAAGCTGAACAGGCCACTTTGATTGCAGAGAATGCAGTGAAAGCTAAGCAGCATTTTCTGTCCAATATGAGTCATGAAATCCGTACACCGATGAATGCTATTATTGGGTTTACCAAAGTGGTTTTGAAAACGGAACTTACGGCCAAACAAAAGGAATATCTCACAGCCATTAAGATGAGCGGAGATGCGTTGATCGTATTGATCAATGATATTCTGGATTTGGCCAAAGTAGATGCCGGTAAGATGGTTTTTGAGCAGACGCCTTTCAGGCTAAAGTCGTCCATATCTGCCATGCTCCATTTGTTTGAAATCAAAATCCACGAAAGGAATTTGAAGCTGGTAAAGGAATACGATGATACTATTCCAGAAGTACTGATGGGCGACTCTGTGCGCTTGCACCAGATCATCATTAATTTGGTAAGCAATGCCGTGAAATTCACCACAGCGGGCACCATCACTGTAAGTGTGCGTATGTTGAAGGAAGATGACGAAAAAGTAACGATTCAGTTTGACATCAAGGATACGGGTATTGGAATCGACGAGGATAAACTGCACAATATTTTTGATGACTTTCAGCAAGCCACCAGTGGCACCTCCAGGATATATGGAGGTACAGGTTTGGGATTGGCCATCGTCAAGCAATTGGTCGAGCCTCAAGGGGGCACTATAGAAGTGACTAGTAAATTGGGAGAAGGGTCTACTTTTAGTTTCCTGCTGACCTTCCCCAAAACCAACGAAAAGGCTGAGTTAGATACGGAATTGGTCGAATTGAATGATGACATCAAGAACATCAAGGTACTGGTGGTAGAAGACATCCCACTGAACCAATTGCTGATGAATACATTGTTGGAAGATTTTGGATTTGAAAGACAGATAGCTGAAAATGGTGAAATAGCTGTCGAAAAACTTCGAAACGAGAACTATGATATTATTCTGATGGATTTGCAAATGCCAGTAATGAATGGATTTATAGCTACGGAATACATTCGTAACGTGTTGCATTCTGATATTCCAATCATTGCACTGACTGCAGATGTGACGACCGTGGACCTAGCCAAATGCAAAGCTGTGGGCATGAATGACTACATAGCCAAACCAGTGGATGAGCGGCTACTATACCACAAGATTATTAATCTGGTACAGATACCCTCGCAGATCAAAAAGAAGAAAGGGCTGTCCAATGAAGTAAGTGATGAAACCAACGAAAGCTGCATTGATCTGGAGTATTTGAATAAACACACCAAGTCAAATCCTAAGTTGATGATAGAGATGATCTC
>JBLIFO010000174.1:0-6213 GCA_047633875.1 Marinoscillum sp.
TTCCAGATCAGATCATACAATCGACCTTCGGCAGTACCGCCAGAAGTAGTGTGCTTATGAAAATCTGTAGGTCTTATAGCTTCGTGAGCTTCTTGTGCACCTTGAGATTTTGTCTTGTAAACCCTGTTTTCAATAAATTCTTTGCCGTAAGCAGAAGTAATTTCTGCATTTGCGCCATTGATGGCCTCTTGAGAAAGATTTGTTGAGTCAGTTCTCATATAGGAGATCTTACCAGCTTCATATAACTTCTGAGCCAGTGACATGGTATAGGATACAGAGTAACCCAACTTTCTACTCGCCTCTTGCTGAAGGGTAGAAGTTGTGAATGGTGCCGCAGGGCTTTTCTTTGCAGGCTTGGTTTCTAGGTTTTGAATTTTAAAATTCGCACCCACACATTTTTTCAAGAAGGCGTCAGCTTCAGCTTCTATTTTGAAACGTGTGCCCAATTCAGCTTGAAGAATTTTTCCCTCATCTAAAGTAAAACTTGCAGTGATCTTAAAGCTGGACAGAGCATCAAATTTATCAATCTCACGCTCGCGCTCCACCACCATTCTCACAGCTACAGACTGAACCCTACCAGCCGAAAGTCCAAATCTTACTTTTTTCCATAGTACGGGTGAAAGTTCAAAGCCAACCAAACGATCTAGGATTCTACGAGCTTGCTGTGCATTCACCAAATCGATATCAATACCCCTTGGATTTTGTATCGCGTTTTGTATCGCATTCTTGGTGATTTCTCTGAAGACTATACGTCTTGTTTTTGAGTCATCCAGGTTTAAAGCCTCCTTTAAATGCCAAGAGATGGCTTCTCCTTCACGGTCATCATCACTCGCTAGGTAAATTATTTCAGCATCTTTGGTGAGCTTCTTTAGCTCTTTGATGATATCCTTTTTATCCGCAGACACTTCATAAGTAGGTTTGAAACCATTCTTTATGTCTATTGCTTTGTCTCCTTTTGGTAGGTCACGTACGTGTCCGTACGAAGATTTTACCTGGTAGTCTTTTCCCAAATATCCTTCAATCGTTTTCGCCTTTGCCGGGGACTCTACTATAACCAGATTTTTTGCCATTATTTATTTTTTAACCGTGGGTAAATATCTTAAATTATATCTGTTCTGACCTGAGGTAATATTTGAAGCCAAAGGTTTTTCTATAAATTTGATTGCAACTTTAACTACAAAAAATCTCAAATGGTAAGGAATCTTTATTTATTGAGACACGGACACGCTGAACATGCAACCAATATTAAGGATTTTGATAGGTCACTTACCCCAAAAGGAGCATCCGAAGTTGTAGCCCTAGGATCAAAGCTTAAAGCTGCGGGTTTTTTACCAGATATTGTGTTTTGTAGTCCTTCTTTACGTACCCGTCAGACGGCAGAGATTCTACTTTCGGCTATAGGTTCTGATATTTATGTAGAATTTATAGATGAGATATATGAAGCTTCCGTAAAGACACTATTTGATACCGTAGTTTCTGCTGATGTGAATCATTATGATGTCTTATTGATAGGTCACAATCCTGCCATTTCCTATTTGAATGATTATTTGACCAAAGAGAATAATAGGGATCTTTCACCCGGCCAGATTTCGAAAATGACCTTTGTCGACCAGTCGTGGGATGAAATATCTAAGGGGACGGGGAACTCTGCGACTTTAGATTCGTGAATGTTTATTGCTTTATTTTTCCTCATGTCATTCCGAGGCGTCCGGCGAATGGAGATAAGACTGAAGCAATTTTAGTTATGGGTGAATCTCAGCATTACTCTTCAAGCTTAAGATCGCTTCGAATCTAGTGATGATGGTCTTGATTGGCGTTGTTCATAGTGATAACGTGTAAGATCTCTATGGGCGTACGGCTAGTGAATGATAGTGGAGGTGTATAGTCATGACCGAATTCTCCATCCCAGAGTCATGCCGCAGGCATCTTGGCATCTTTGTAGTCTAAAGCATTGTACGTCGACTTTAAGATTGCTTCGTACCTCACGATGACGCTACTTTATTCCTCTTTTGGTAATAAGCCCAAAATAAACTCCTTAAATTCTTCCGAATCATATTGAGCCATGCCCATTTGCTTTACTACGATTTTTCCTTCCGGAGAAATGATGAACGTAGTAGGAATGGAGCGTGATTGAAATACTTTAGGTGTTTCGCTAGCACCAAAATAGATTGGGAGGTCAAAGCCTTTTCTTGCAACAAATTCCGTTGCCTTATTCGGATCTTGATCCACAGATACCATCACGAACCGTACACGATCACCCACCTTACTATATAGATCATTGATATCTGGCATCTCTGCGATACATGGGGGACACCAAGTAGCCCAGAAGTTGAGAAAAATTACCTCACCCTTAAACTGTGAAAAATCCACTACTTTGCCAGAAGCATCCTTAAGTTGGAAGTTGTAATCTGCGGCTACTGTAGCATCTAGTTGATCTGGGGATATAAGACCAGTGGCAAGTACTACGCGTTGTATTTGCCCTATTACTTGCGTGTGAAGTCCTGTTACATAGAGGGCTAATCCCACAGCCACAAGCACCATCCATTCTATCAATTCCCTGCGATAGGTTTTCTTCTTCATGAGTCTTAAAAATAATACCAATTAACTAACGCAAACCTTGCCTTTAAAATCACAGAAATGATAATTTTGACACCCGATTATCATCAGTCGGACATTTAGAGATTAAATACTATTCATGATCAACTATTCTGTAAAGATAGCCCAAGAGCTTTCCCTTCAATCCCGATTCGTAACAGCCACTATTCAACTTTTGGATGAAGGCGGTACTGTTCCCTTTATTTCTAGATATCGAAAAGAGCTTACAGGTACCATGGACGAGGTACAAGTAGCAAATGTGCGGGATAGGCTTACGCAATTGAGAGATTTGGACAAGCGCAGAGAGGCGATTTTGAAATCGATAAATGAGCAAGAGAAGCTGACACCTGAGTTGAAGCAAAAGATAGAACAGGCTGAGACGATGAGTGCTTTGGAAGATTTGTATTTGCCATACAAACCAAAGCGTAAAACGAAGGCTTCAGTTGCTAAGGAAAAGGGACTTGAGCCGCTTGCTAAAAGACTTTGGGATCAAAGACATGGTAGTCCTGATGACTGGGCTGCAGAGTTCATAGATACAGAGAAGGGTGTTGAAAATATAGAAGAGGCGCTCCAAGGTGCTAGAGATATCATGGCTGAGTGGGTAAGTGAAGAAGCTCAAGCTCGCGAGAAGATTAGAAACCTTTTCAAATCTGAAGGAAAGGTGCTTTCTAAAATATTGAAAGGAAAAGAAGTTGAAGGGCAGAAATACAAAGATTACTTTGAGTGGGAAGAGTCTTTGAAAAGCATTCCATCTCATAGATTGCTGGCTATCAGAAGAGGGGAGAAGGAGGGGATCCTTGCAATGGACACTTATGTAGAAGAGGCCAGTGCTGTAGACCTACTCAATCGTCAGTTTTTGATCAGTCAAAACGAATCTTCTGGTCAATTGGAGATTGCTATCAAAGATTCATATAAACGTCTGATCAAGCCGAGTATCGAAACAGAGGCGCGTTTGGAAAGTAAGAAAGCTGCAGATTTAGAAGCCATCAATGTTTTCGTTGATAATGTAAAACAACTATTACTGGCTGCTCCTTTGGGGCAAAAAGCTGTTCTTGCCCTTGATCCTGGCTTCCGCACAGGCTGCAAAGTGGTGTGTCTTGACAGACAAGGAAAGCTGCTAGATCATACGGCCATCTATCCAAACGAGCCAAAGAAAGACATTCAAACCTCAGGAGCTATTATCGCAGCGTTTTGCCAAAAGTATGAGATAGAAGCCATAGCTATTGGCAATGGTACAGCAAGTAGAGAAACAGAGCAGTTTGTAAAGGGAATTGGACTTCCAAAGTCTATCATCATTGCCATGGTAAATGAAAGTGGCGCTTCTATTTACTCTGCTTCTGATGTTGCTAGGGAAGAGTTTGCAGATTATGACCTTACGGTTCGTGGGGCGGTATCTATCGGAAGACGCATGATGGACCCATTGGCGGAGTTGGTGAAGATAGATGCAAAGTCTATAGGAGTGGGGCAGTATCAGCATGATGTGGATCAGAATGCCCTAAAAACCTCTCTTGATGATACTGTGATGAGTTGTGTGAATGGCGTTGGCGTGGAACTAAATACAGCTAGTAAGCAGCTGCTTACATACGTTTCTGGATTAGGGCCACAACTCGCTGAGAATATCGTCAATTTCAGAAATGAACATGGAGCTTTCAATAGTAGAGAACAGCTCAAGGCGATACCTAGACTAGGTGATAAAGCCTATGAGCAGGCAGCAGGTTTCTTAAGGATTAAAGGATCAAAAAACATCTTGGATGAGAGTGCCGTACACCCGGAGCGCTACAATACTGTAAATGCTATGGCCAAAGACCTTGGCTGTACGATAGAAGATTTGGTGCGCGATGCAAATCTTAGATCTAGGTTGGATTTGTCCAAGTATGTTTCTGGTAATCTAGGATTACCAACACTGAAGGATATTGTACAAGAATTGGCAAAGCCGGGCCGTGACCCTCGTGAGCAGTTTGAGACCTTCTCCTTTGCGGAAAATGTCCACGCAGTGAAAGACCTATCTATAGGTATGAAATTGCCAGGAGTTGTTACCAATATCACCAAGTTTGGTGCTTTCGTAGATATAGGAGTGCATCAAGATGGTTTGGTACATGTCAGTCATCTTTCAGATTCTTTCGTTTCAGATGCAGCAAAGGCTGTTAAACTCCAACAAAAGGTAAACGTTACGGTTCTTGAGGTTGATGTCGCAAGGAAGAGAATATCTTTATCCATGAAATCAGATCCTTTCGGAAAGTCGGCACCTAGAGCTTCTAAACCTAGTCCTAAACCCACTAATGCAAAGCCGAAACGAGAAGAAAAAGAACCAGATGGAGACTTACAGGCTAAACTTGCCATGCTAAAGGGTAAATTTGGAAAATGAAAAAGTCCATAATCATATTAATGCTCGTTGCAATGCTTTGCGCATGTGAGGAAGAAGCATTCTTTCCCAATGGGCTCTATGGTTATCAAGTAGACAGATTGGTCTCTGGTGGAGATACAAAGTTATGGACATTGACTGCTTCAGAAATTGATGGAGAGGCTCAGGCTTTTGAGAATTGTGATGATTCCTTGAAACTCTATGTTGAAGAAAGGACAAAGGGTATAGCTGTGTATCAAGTAAATACTTGTAATCCCACTGATTCTACATTCTTCGGTTATATGACTTCTACTTTCATAGCCAAGGGACTTTCAGATCAGTATCTCTTTACAGATTCACTGCTTTTCGAAGAAGGGACGGAGGATTTCTTTTTGGTGAAAGAAGTAACCTCGCTCTATTTGAAGGTAAATTTTAAAAGAGGAGTTAACAGCTTTATAATGAATTACGAAGCTGAATGAATCTATTGATTCGCTACTTCAATAATCGTTGCGAATATTGACTGTGTGTGCCGCAACAAGACCAGCTGTCTCAGTCCGCAATACACTTCTGCCTAGTGCTACTTTGATGAAGCTGTGGCTGGTAGCCAATTCCACTTCTTTTTCAGTAAAATCTCCTTCTGGACCTATAAGTATTAAGCTGTTGGTTTTAATTGGAAGTACATGACTGAAAGGAGGAAGGTCTCTGTGTACCACGGCTATGTATTTTGTGGTATCATTGGCTTTTTCAATGAGCTGAGCAAATGTGACCATTTCATTGATCACAGTCAGGTAACCTGTTTTGGACTGTTTAAGAGCGCTTATAGCTTTCTTCTCTAGCCGATCGATCTTTTGTTTACGTCGCTCACAATTGGCCGTCAGCATTATTGAGATTTCGTCTACACCCAGTTCACATGCTTTCTCCACAAACCATTCTAGACGATCACTACTTTTAGTAGGCGCTATGGCAATATGATTTCGAAAATTTTTTGAGGGTAAAGTGGTTTCACTTTTAATGATAAGTCGTGCCATTTTACTCGTCAACTCAGAAATCGCCACTCGGTATTCATTCCCTTTACCATCAAAAATGCCAATCTCATCACCAACTCTCTTCCGCATTACTTTCACGCAATGCTGGAGCTCTTCACCCTCCAAAATTGGATTGGTCTGAATGTCTGGTTGGTAATAATGTTGCATCTTTTACTTTTTAGATCGCTTCACAAAGCTCGGGAATCACAGTCGTAAATGCTTCTTGAAGATGCTTTCTTATTTCCAATCTAC
>JBLIFO010000175.1:0-6209 GCA_047633875.1 Marinoscillum sp.
TAAAAAGTACTTTTCGGTCACATTGCTATTGTTCATTTTAACTGGGGTGGCTTTAGTCCTGTACCTCAATTCACCGCCTATTGAGCCACGTGAGCGAGATTATATTTACTCGGGATCTTATTATGTATTTGCCATTTGGATAGGGTTCGGTGTACTGGCTATTTATGATCTGCTTGGCGCAATCATCAAAAATGCTAAAGTACTTGCCGTCGCTTCGATAATCTTGGCACTTACAATTCCGGCTGTAATGGCTAAAGAAAACTGGGATGATCATGATAGATCTAATAGATATTTCTCCGTAGATGCGGCTAAAAACTATCTAGACTCATGCGCTCCGAATGCCATCCTCTTCACAGGTGGTGATAATGATACTTTCCCTTTGTGGTATGTTCAGGAAGTAGAAGGCTATCGTACAGATGTTCGTGTAGTCGTATTAAGCTACTTCAATACAGACTGGTATATCGCGCAAATGATGCGTGATGCTTATGAGTCTAAACCACTTCCATTTAGCCTGACGCTGGACAATTACAAGCAAGGAGGTTTGAATGACTACTTGCCAGTGTATGAAAATCCAAGTGTAAAAGGAGCAATCAATGCTGCACGCTTTTTGGATTTAGTAAAAAAAGAAAATAAGGCCATACAAGTTCCTTTGAGCACTGGATCATATTACAATTCCGTACCTGCTAGGGATATGTTTGTGAATGTTGATCGAGATCAAATCATTAAAATGGATATAGTTCCTGATCATCTAAAAGGACGTATCACAGATAAAGTCTCATGGTCAGTAAAAGGTAGAGGACTTCAGAAAAATGATCTTGCGGTAATTGATTTGCTTTCCACTTCCAATTGGGAACGCCCGATTTACTTTAACACTACATCTATGAATTCATTGAACATAGACTTAAAACCATATGTGGTTCAAGAGGGAATCGCTTATCGTCTTTTGCCAGTGAAAAATCCAAATACACAAGACTTCCAGGTCAATCATGATGTGATGTATGACAACTTGATGGAGAAATACCATTGGAGAGAATTGGATAACGCAGATGTATATTATTCTGAAGATTATAGGAATTTCTGCCTTAATCACAGATCAGCATTCAACATACTTGCGCTAGCCCTTATGGAGGAAGATGAATACGAAAAAGCACGTGAGGTTCTGGTAAGATGCCTTGAGGTAATGCCGAACGAGTCCATACCTTTCGATTACTTCAGTGTTCAGCAAGTAGGCCTGCTTTTAGAAGTTGGAGAAAATGACTTGGCGGACTATGTAGCGGAAACTGCTGCAAAAGATGCGGTTGAAATGTTGGATTACTACATCGAACGTGGAGTTTATAATCGTAATGAAATCCAGCAGAAATTGCTTTCATTGAACGCCATCACCCGCGCTTATAGAGCTAATAGACTCAATGAACAAGCAACGAAATATGAAGAGATGTTCAATCGTTATTACAAATCATTTCAAAATCAATAATAACAAAAAGCCATAATTTAATAAGCCCAGCCATCTTCCGATGGCTGGGCTTATTTTTTTGTGCTCAGATAGAGAATTAGTCTCTAGAGAAAAGAATTAGTATGGCTCGTAGTTAATCCTCTATCACCCTAATGTAAGTAGTTATAAGATATGAGGCCGTAATAATGCAAAGCACTTGAAGTCATCTTTAGCAATCGCAGGATGGAGAGGTTAAAAGGAATAAAGATTAAAAAAGGAATTATTTTTTAAGGAATCTGTAAGCCTTTTTGAAGCGAGTAACTTCATCTTTCACTACCAAAAAGTAATAGCCAGTGGCGAAATCCTTCACCTGTACTCTGTATTTGCCATTACCCATGTCTTCAGGCTTGATTTCGATCTCAGTACCAATGATACTGTGCATCTCAAACTTGGCATTACTAAGTGTCGAGTTATCAATCTCAACAATAAGATACTCTACAGCTGGGTTAGGGTAGATCTCTATCTTATTGGTAGCATTTAAGTGCTGATCATAGAAGCTATTTTCCGCAGACAAAGTGCTTTGCGTCTTTGTCTGAGCTATGCTCCCAAATGAGAGAAGAGCGAGGAACGATACTATGATAATTTTATTGTACATGGTCAAATACAAAGAACGCAAAAAAAATACCAAGGTTCCGAGCTTCCAGAAAATATTTGGAGAATAAAACTCTACTAACTGCTTTTTAACCTTCTTTCACATTCCCAAGTAAACGGATTGCAATTGGAACACAGAAAATGAGGTCACTGGCCATCATGGAAAGTTGTCCCTTTTCTTCAGCCGCTAAATCCCCCGCATTGCCATGAAGAAATACTCCGGTTCGTAAGGCATCAAATTGACTGAGTCCTTGAGCCAGTAAGGAACCTATGATTCCTGTGAGCACATCTCCACTGCCTCCGGTAGCCATGCCTGGATTTCCATTTGGGTTGAAATATATGTTGCCTTTGGAATCACAAACTGCAGAAAATGCTCCTTTCAACACCATATTTACTTTTTGCTTGATACAGAAATTTTGAAGTAACTCAAGTTTTTCAAAATCATTTTTCCAATCTCCAACCAACCTACGAAACTCCCCAGGGTGAGGGGTCAATATAGTTTCGGGTGGTAGCAAATCAATCAATGCACGATTTTCGGAAATGATATTAATTGCATCTGCATCAAGCACTATTGGGCAATGTGATTCAATTAATAATTGTCGCATCAAATTAAGAACCTCTTTAGAAGTTCCAATGCCCGGACCAATCGCTATTGCATTATAGGCGTCAAGTTTCGGAAGTTTTGACAAATGATCCTTAGTTGGATCTGCATCATACATTGCTTCAGGTAATCCTATCTGAAGAATATTCAAGCCACAGCCAGGACCATGAACTGTCAACAAACCACAGCCGGCTCCTATCGCCGCACGAGCTGCAAGTAGAGCAGCCCCTATTTTACCTTTGCTCCCTGCCATTAGAAGTAGATGACCAGCAGTTCCTTTATGATCAAAACGACCTCTTTTAGGAATTACAATATCACGTTGTTCGGTCAGGTACTTTTGAAAATCCTGAGGATCAAAACAATCAATACTTAATCCAATATCTACCAAATGCCATTCGCCAACATATTGGTATAGAGCTGGTTGCATAAAAGCCAATTTTGGGTTTTGAAAAGAGATGGTATTACGAGATCTAATGATTATTTCGGAATCCGTTGGTTGATCCATCATCAACCCAGAGGGCATATCAACAGAGCATACTTCGCATCCCGATGCATTGATTCTCTGAATCACATCACATGCTAGTCCTTTAATTGGTCGGTTCAAACCTGATCCAAAAAGCGCATCAATTATGACCGCATCAGAAGAAAAATCTGAAATCGAATTGGCGTCAGAGATTTGATTGATTACCAATTTTTGCTTGATACGTGAAAACGTAACTTGAAAGTCTTCACTCGCCCTTTCTAAATCTCCAATAAAAAACAACTTGATTTGATAGTCCTGCTCAGCTAAAATCCTTGCGATAGCTAACCCATCTCCTCCATTGTTACCAATACCACACACCACATATATCAATGTTGAATTTGGATAGAGCTTGGTGAATTGTTTGCAAAAAGCAGAAGATGCTCTATCCATCAAATCAATAGAAGCGATGGGCTCAGTGGCTATGGTATGAGCATCAGCTTTTCTTATTTGCTCGGAATTAAGAATTGGTATCATTTAACTCCAAGGTAAGGGAAAACAGCCGCAACTCTTGTTCAGCGATCCACTTCTCCCATAACAAAATCGATGGAGCCAACAATTGCTATGAGGTCAGCAAGCATATATCCGCGACTGATTTCTGGAAGTACTGAAAGGTTTGAAAAGCAACATGACCGGGCCTTGCAGCGAAGCGCTGTATCGTTTCTACCATCGGTTCGGAAAAAGAATCCTAATTCTCCTTTTGGGTTTTCAGCTCGTACGTACAAATCTTGGGCTTTGGGTCTAATCTTCTTAGGCACCAACTCTCTCGGATCAAAGGCCTGAGTTCGTTTGTGTTCGCCAGTGAGTTTTTGCAGACATTGCTCAATGATTCTCACTGATTCGTGGCATTCTCTGTAACGAACCCATGTTCTGTCCCAACAGTCTCCCAATTCACCAACTGCTCCTGTGCCAACAGGCACTTCAAAATCCAGCTCAGGATATACGCTATAGCCATCTATTTTTCGGAGATCATAGTTGAGACCGGATGCGCGAAGCATTGGGCCTGTGACACCATAATTTATCGCTAGATCCATTGGGAGCACTCCCACTTTTGCTGTACGGTCAATAAATATTTTGTTGTTGATCAGGAGATTTTCAAGATCAATAAGCTTTGGCTTGAGGTAATTCACAAAAGAGGTACAACGCTCTTCAAATCCTACCGGCAAATCATAGAATAAACCACCGATCCAAATATAGTTGTAGAGCATTCGAGCTCCAGAGAGCCACTCAAGCAGTCGCTGAATATGCTCCCGATCACGCATCATCCACAAGAAAGGCGTCACAGCACCAATGTCCATGGCGTACGTACCAATGGCTACAAAATGTGACGCTATTCTATTGAGTTCAGCTACCAAAACGCGTATGTACTCCACTCGTTTTGGGATTTGATCCGTAATACCAAGCATTTTCTCAACACCCATGGCATAGGCATGCTCTGAGTTCATAGCCGCTACGTAATCCAATCTATCCACATAAGGTATCACTTGATTGAAAGGGACGGATTGTGCGTGCTTCTCAAAGCAGCGATGCAGGTAACCCAAATGCGGGACCACATCTTTCACTATCTCTCCATCGCTGATCACTTCCAACCTCAAGACTCCATGAGTAGATGGATGCTGTGGGCCAAGATTGATCAACATTTCCTCTTTTTTCAGCCCTTCCTTTTTATAAAAAGTAGGCTCTGAGTTTCTGAGGTGATCAGGATGATATGTGTATTGAATATTCAAAACAAGTGGAAAGTGAAAAGTTGAAAGTTTAAAATCATTTTGATTTTGCGGTTTTAATTGATGCCACCAACATCTTGATTAATTCTTCTACTTGATCTAACATAAGTTGAATATCTTCCTTCTCGTAAACTGAACAATCTCTCAAAAGCCTTAGCCAATAACTGGTCTCGTTCGCCTCCTTGTTGGCAATAGAGAGCTTATGAATGAAATCTGCCTTAGATTCTGCCTGCCCAGCTTCTTCTATCATTGCACCAACCTATGTACCACTTCGAATCAGTTGCCTAGTCAAGATAAACTCTTTATTCTCCTTCTGAAATGCATACATGCTTTTGACCAAATGCAAAGCGAAATTGTAACTCTTATCTTTAAGCAAACTCATTATCAATTCTTCTTTCCACTTTCAGCTTCCCACTTTTCACTTTTTTCGTTGCGATCATAGACCACAGTCATCCCATGATATTTGTCTTGTTCTATATAGTCCTTTCGCAGCGGATGACCTTCCCAGTCATTTGGCAAAAGAATCCGACGTAAATCAGGATGATTTGAGAATTGAATACCGAACAAATCAAAAGCCTCACGTTCATGCCAATTGGCCGTACGCCAGATATCTGCAACAGAATCAACTACTGGATTTTCTCTCAGCAAAGTCACCTTGATCATCAACACTATATTCTTAGGAATGCTGTAAAGGTTATAGACGACTTCCATTGTGCCAGCTTCCTTGCCATTATCAATTGCCGTAAGGCAAGAAAGTGAATCAAAATAGGTATGCTCATCAGAATGCAAAAAAGCCATTACCTTATGTAAATGAGATTCGTCAATTATTAAAGCTTTAGGGGTTGATGCTAAATCTTCACCTAAAATCGCTTTTGGGAATTGAGCAGTGATCAAAGCAGCTATTTCAGGGATTCCCATTAGGCGATTTCTTCTTTCTTCTTACCCAAATATTTTTTTAGCGCCTCTGGCTCCATCAAGGACTCCCCTCTGATTTTTTCCTGCAGCTTCATAAATCCACCAATCAAAGCCTCCGGACGTGGTGGACAACCTGGCACATATACATCTACTGGTATAATTTTATCTACACCTTTCACCACATGATAGCCATGTTCCCAATAAGGCCCGCCGCAGTTGGCGCAGCTGCCCATGGAGATAACATAGCGTGGCTCAGCCATTTGCTCATAAAGCCTTCTTACTCGATCTGCCATTTTGAAAGTAACGGTTCCTGCCACAATCATGACATCAGACTGACGAGGTGAAGCCCGGGGCAAAACCCCAAAT
>JBLIFO010000176.1:0-6193 GCA_047633875.1 Marinoscillum sp.
ACTCCTCATGTGACACGTGACGATTATTTTTATTTTGAGAACAATGCACCAATTTTCAGTGGACATTTAGTTGTATCCAAGGATGATCAAATTGCATCAGAGTATAAGTATTACTATGGGGAAGATGGATATGTATCAGAGGCACTTTTCTGGGAAGATAGCTATACTGTAGGCAAGAGATTCCCTCATGAGCATTTCGAAGAGTTCAATCCTGATATTGATTCTTTACATGATTGGGAAGAAAAACGGCTTAAGTTTTTCTTGGAATACCTCAACCTTGAGGGTTTTGAGATCATGCACTTAAATGAAAACCTAGAAGCAAACACTAAGAAATAGTGACAATCCAAGAAGCGCAAGAGCAGGTAGATGCATGGATAAATACCACAGGAGTTAGGTATTTCAATGAGCTCACCAATATGACGATTTTAACTGAAGAAGTAGGCGAGCTAGCTCGACTAATGGCACGCACTTATGGTGAGCAGTCTTTTAAGGAATCTGATAAAAACAGAGACCTAGGTGATGAAATGGCAGATGTTCTTTGGGTGCTTATTTGCCTAGCAAACCAAACTGGAGTAGATCTCACGGAAGCTCTAAAAAAAAATCTAGAAAAGAAAAATAAACGAGATGCCACGAGGCATCTCAATAATAGTAAACTCCGTTAATGGAAATTTCGCTTACTACACCAGCACTTCTCTTTCCAGCTATCTCATTGTTGCTATTGGCTTATACCAATAGATTTCTAGCCATTGCGAGTATTGTTCGGCAGTTGCATAAAATGTATTTAGAGAACCCCAAAAAGATTCTTGAGGGCCAATTACAGAACCTAAGAAGGAGATTGTTTTTAATTAGAAGCATGCAATTTCTTGGAGTTGCTAGCTTGTTTTTATGCGTTACGGCTATGTTTTTTCTCTTTCTCGAGGTTGGAAGCTGGGGAAATATCATCTTCGGAGTGAGTCTAGTTTGTCTTATGCTATCATTGCTTTTCTCACTTCGTGAAATTCAACTCTCCACTGAAGCACTAGAAATGGAGTTGAGCGATATGTCGCTCGGGGCTAAACCAAAATTTTAATAAAATGAATTATCTGGTAATTGGACGTGATTATGCTGATGCAGCCGAGCGAAGGCAGGCGTGTAGAGCTGATCATCTTGAGGGAGTAAAGGAACTCAAGGCTCAAGGAAAAATAGCCTATGCTGTTGCTATCCTCGAGGGAGGAAAGATGGTGGGCTCAGTGATGGTTATGAGTTTTGATACACCAGCGGAGTTTGAGGCGTGGAAAAACACCGAGCCTTATATCACGGAGAAGGTTTGGGAATCAGTAGAGGTAAGCGAATGCGCAATTCCTCCACTATTTCAATAAGGTAATAGCCTTTTCGGCATATTCCACCACTATCTCATACTTGCTTTGCTCCATGCAATAAACAAGATCTTCTTTCGCCCCAAAGCCAGAAAGCCGCTGCGCATGTGAGCTTGCTTGGGCTATTGGCATCAAGTCAGTTTTATTAGCAATGAAAAGCTGATGCGCAAGTAAAGCTGGATCTCCAGAGATGCCATGTGTTATTGAAATAGCATCCGCTAAAGCACCAGCATACAAAGTATCCTCAATGTTCACAGTGCCTTGCCAACCGGCGCAGTGTATGATTACATCTTTATTTGCCTTTTTTAAATATTCGGCCGTAGCAGATAGGTTGAGGAATGCACCAATTAGGATTTGAGAAGCCCCTAAAGAAGCCAAAATGGTCTTGGTACCATTGGTGGTGCTTACAGAAACTTTTTTGCCTACAAGTTCGGCAGCCATGTATTCAAACGGAGAATTGCCAATATCAAAACCTTCTACTTTGATGCCGCCACGTTCACCAGCGGTAGTCATACCTTGCTGACCGAGCGCCAAACATTCCTCCACAGTGGCCACAGGATAGATGGCCGTCACACCTGTGGCAATACCAGATACCATGCATGAAGTAGCGCGAAAAACATCCACAACCACCACGATCTTACCCTCAAGGTTGAATTGGTGAATGAGCTCAGGGGTAAGGCAGACTTCTACGGTTCTCATTTTACGAAAGGAGGTTTTTTGACTCTTGCTTCTAGTTGTTTGTTTCGTATGGAAATGAAGATTTTACTATCAGGCTCATGATATCCAAGCTTTACATAGCCCATCCCTATTCCCATATTGAGCATTGGAGACATGGTGCCCGATGTGACAATGCCTATTTCTTCGCCAGCTTCATTGACAATTGGGTAGTCGTGACGTGGAATTCCTTTGTCTACCATCTCAATCCCCACCAATTTTCTAGTGACACCTTCAGCTTTTTGTTTGGCAAGAGCTTCAGAGTTGGTGAATTCCTTAGTGAATTTGGTAATCCAACCAAGACCAGCTTCCAAAGGAGAAGTTGTGTCGGTAATATCATTGCCATAAAGGCAATAGCCCATCTCGAGGCGTAACGTATCCCGCGCTCCCAGTCCGATAGGTGCTATTCCAAAAGGCTCACCAGCTTTGAAAATAGCCTCCCATACTTCTTTGGCATTTGACTTGTCTACATAGAGCTCAAAACCTCCAGCACCTGTGTATCCAGTCCCAGATATAATCATTTCATGACCAGCGAGTACCCCTTTGGCGAAATGATAGAATTTGATTCCACTCAAATCAACCTCCGTAAGACTCTGAAGAACGGCCTGTGCTTTTGGGCCTTGCACCGCGAAGAGGGCGATATCATCAGAAATATTCTTCATCGTAGCACCCATATCATTATGACTAACGATCCAGTCCCAATCCTTATCGATATTGGAAGCATTCACCACTAGCATATACTCCTCGGCTCCCATTCGATAGACAATCAAATCGTCTACTATACCACCGGTTGCGTTTGGAAGGCAAGAATACTGCGCTTGGCCATTCACAAGTTTAGAAGCGTCATTAGATGTCACTTTTTGGATCAGATCCAAAGCCTTTGGGCCGGTCACCATGAATTCACCCATGTGGGAAACGTCAAACACACCAACTTCCTCACGGACTTTCATGTGCTCTTCCTTATCTGAGCTATAGCGCACGGGCATATCAAAGCCTGCGAAAGGAACGATTTTGCCACCAAGGGAGACGTGAAGATCGTGAAGGGGAATTCTTTTTGGGTTCATATTGGTAAGAAGGGTTGAATATTAAAGTGCTAATTTGATAGAAACAGGACAATGGTCTGAGCCAAAACGATCATTATGTATTTCAGCATCGGCTATTGCTGAGGTGAAGTCTTCACTTACTAGGAAATAATCGATACGCCAGCCCACATTATTTTCTCGAGAGTTGAATCGGTAATTCCACCAAGAGTATTTCACTTCTTCTTGGTATTTCATTCGGAATGTATCTACAAATCCAGCTTCCATGAGGTTGTCAAAACCATCTATTTCCACCTGAGTGTAGCCGGACGTCTTGTTGTAATTTGGCTTTGGGCGTGCTATGTCAATTTCGCGATGCGCTACATTCAAATCGCCGCAGATCACCACTGGTTTTTGTTCATTCAAAGCAGTGAGATGATCTCTGAATACTTCATCCCAGCCAGATCTATAGTCCAATCGCTTCAAGCCTTCACCTGAGTTTGGTGTATAGACTGTCACAAGGAAGAATTTTTCAAACTCTGCGGTAATCACTCTGCCTTCCTGATCGTGCTCCTCTACACCCATGTCGTAGGTGACAGAAATAGGCTCTTCTTTTGTGAGAATGGCTGTGCCGGAGTACCCTTTTCTCGCTTTGGAAGAATTGATAAAAGGTTTGTAATTAGGAAGGCTTTCTAAAGCTTTGAGGGCGTCTTCTGGCTGTGCTTTGGTTTCTTGAAGGCAAAGAATATCGGGATTCATCTCTGAGATATCTTTTAGAAAATCCTTCTTTATAATAGCGCGAATACCGTTTACATTCCACGATACGATATGAAGCTGTGACATGAAGCTAGGGTCAAATGGGAAATTTTCTCGAAGTTAATGACCTCCATGGTAATCACCCCCAATATCAAAGAAATCTCGAGATCATCAACCTACCCGATCACCATTTTTAGCTTGAAGACTTGGCTGGAGCAAGATGATTCCTTTTTCGCTATAGGTACCCAATACGAGGCATTGGCTAATGAATGGACCTATTTGTTTGGGAGGAAAGTTGACCACAGCTATTATTTGCTTGCCTATAAGATCTTCTAGTGTGTAGCAAGTTGTTATTTGAGCGGAAGATTTTTTCTGACCTAATTCGACACCAAAATCTATGACAAGTTTATAAGCAGGCTTTCGAGCCTCTGGAAATAACTCAGCACTAAGAATAGTACCCACTCGCATATCGACTGCTTCAAATTGACCCCAGTTGATTTCACGCATAGACTATTTCGTGATATATAGATTAACCCCAAACCAGGGCAAGAGAGCTCCTCCGTCCCCTCGTGTTTCAAATTGTACTAATCCATATTCCAAAGAGCCATTATTGAATGCTTGCTTTACTCCCAAAGAATAGATGTGAAAATCCTCTATAATGTAATTTTCCGAAATAAGTGTGAAAACACGACCCATTTTCAGTGCCCCACTCAATGTGTAGAGCATGCCATTTTTCCATTCACTGTTCTCATAGGCTTTGCCTATTCCTATATTTACATGAGTAGTTGGGTTTCCAATGGTCACATCGGAAAGTACAGCTCCAAAATTCGCGTTACCTCCCAGAAGCGAACCATTGGCGGAAGTAATTCCAATTTCGATTTTATCTTTTTCGATAGGAATTGAAAATTTTGGCTGAACCCAAAAGGGAATTTCTCCATCAACTGAGAATGGCATAATGCCCGTTCCGAGCGAAAAGAAATCTGTGATTCCAATTTGAACCTCACTAAACACAATTGCCACATTGTGGTAGTATGACTCTCCTTTTTCTAGTCCAAAACCACTTGTTTTCAAGAAGTAGGCGCGTGGTGTTGGGTAAAAATTTGAATTTGGTCGGTCAATTGGTTGCGCTCTCGTAGAAGAACCGTTCGATTGAGCTCCATTGATTTTCTCTATGATTTCTATGTCATTAAAAAGAATAGTGATATCGCCAATATTGGAGGTTCTAATTTTTATGTAATCGGTTGCTTTTTCGAGAATATAGCCGACATACTGATTGCCATCTGTAGCGACTATTCTATAAGTCTGCTCTGCCTGTGTGGTTTGGGAGTAGCTTGGAAAGGAAGTGATAATCCCAATGAAAAGCAGGGAATGAAGGATTATTCGTGATATCAAACTCATAGAGGCTTAATACTTAGGGTTAGTCTTTGGTGAAGTTTCATTAAGACTCAAGTTTTGGATTTTTGGTGGTAATGAGGCTTTTGATATAAGATGCGTATTTTAATAAATGATTTTTAATAGAAACATCTAGTACAAATTAATGTGATAAAAATGAATTTTTCAGATATAGGAGTTTGTCATTTTTCGTGAAATTGGCTCACTGGAATGACAAGAATACATATCACTTTGCAGTCCCAAAAAGCGGATGACCGATTGCTGAATACCGATTTCATTTATCAAACAACTCCAACTGTCTTGGCAGTAGCTGAAAAGTCATGCGATGGAGAGGGGTCGTTCCCAATTCACGTATTGCTTGTCGGTGTGCTTTCGTGGGATAACCGGCATTGGTCTGCCATCCATAGCCAGGGTATTGTTCGGCAAAGTTTTTCATCAGCCTATCTCGATAAGTTTTAGCGAGCACAGATGCTGCTGCTATTGACAAGTACTTCCCATCTCCTTTGATGATGCACTCATGTTGTATTTCTGGGTAAGGATTGAAGCGATTTCCATCTATAAGCAAAAATCCCGGTGTGGTAGCAAGTAGATCAACTGCTCTATGCATAGCCAGAAATGATGCATTTAGGATATTGATTTGATCGATCTCTAGTGCTTCTACTACACCAATACCGTAAGCTATCGCATCGTGCATGATTTCAGGCTCAAGCCTTTCTCGCTGCTTCTCTGAAAGTTGCTTGGAGTCATTGAGGATCTTGTGGTGATAATCGTGAGGTAAGATTACAGAAGCGGCTACCACTGGTCCGGCCAAGCATCCTCGGCCCGCCTCATCGCATCCTGCCTCTATTATTCCTTTTTTGAAAAATGCTTCGAGCATAGCGTAAAGCTAGCTTAATGAAGTGTTTTTCCTTCCCTTGGTCTGTGACATAGATAACAAAAAAGACTAGATAAAGTCTG
>JBLIFO010000177.1:0-6156 GCA_047633875.1 Marinoscillum sp.
AGCCCTATGATGCCAAGTGCAAACAAAAACTCGATAGATGATGCATCGGAATAACCTCCATATTCATCATCAAAAGCAATTTCTTCGAATGGCTGAACTACGTATTTAGCCTCTTCTGATTTTCCTTCGCCTAGATATTTTTCAGCAAAATCCACCAATTTAATCTCAAAAGCATCTTTGTTAAAAGACTGATTAGGTATAAAGTAAGTATGCGTGGCTGAGCTTGTAGAGTGCCACTCAGTATTGTCAAAATAAGGATTAATATCGCCTTCTTGACTTTGGAACTCAAACAAATATTTAAAGGGTAAAACAGTAGGTTCTACAGGATCCTCGATAACTCCAATTACGGTAAAGTCCCGAATACTGGCAAAATTGATGGTCCTACCTAGGGCTTTACTTGCTTGCTCCCTTTTCAGTCCAAAAAGTAATTCTATTTGAGAAAGACATACTACTACGGTCTGGGGTTCTGAAAGAGCAGTACTTTGATCTCCTGCCACCCAAACAACGTCGAACAAATCAAAAAAAGAGGATTCCGTAAAGGCTATGCCATCATCTAAAAGGAACTTCTTTAATTGACCATCTTCTACAACATTCAATTGATCGCCTCCAGGATAGTAGGTTCTTACCAAATGCTTGATTTCTGGGTAATCCGCTTTCAGCGCAGGACCTACGGGGTTTTGTGTCCCTTGGCTCTTTTCTACCCGATCAGGATAGATATTATCTATGACTATCCTATAGATCTCTTCCTTTTTGGTCTGATTGAGATCAAAGCTATTTTCATATTGGATGACTTTGAAAATCACCAAGGCACAGCCTATACCTAAGGCAAGACCAAACACATTAAGTATGGTGTAAATTTTATTGCGCCTGAGGTTGCGCAATGCTGTGATGAGATAATTTCGAAACATAGGTTTGTCTGTATGTCTCGTATTGGGTCAACTAATGTGCCAATAGGAAAAATCCTCGATTTAGCAGAACAGAGGTTGTTTTCAATAAATTTGGTGTAATCTAATGGACACAAAAGTGTCCGATATCGATCTAGATCGGCACATTCACATGCCTCTCTGCATGATAGGATGATCTGACCAATGGGCCAGACTCTACATACTTGAGCCCACGCTTGAGTCCTTCTTCTTTCAAAGCATCAAATTGATCTGGATGGATAAATTCTGCCACCTCGATATGTCTTTTTGTTGGTTGAAGGTATTGACCTAGCGTTAGGATATCCAGACCATTCGCTACCAAATCATCAATTGATTTATGTACTTCATCCATGGTTTCGCCAAGCCCGAGCATGATGCCTGACTTAGTGCGCTTCCCAGCAGCTTTTGTAAGTCTAGTTTGTTCAAGGCTTCTTTCATATCTCGCCTGCGGTCTTACTCTTCGGTAAAGTCGCTCCACGGTTTCCATATTGTGAGAAACCACTTCTTGACCGCCTTCTATCATTCGGTAAAGAGCGTCCCAGTTACCTTTCACATCTGGAATCAAAGTTTCTATGGTAGTTTCAGGACTAAGTTCCTTTACCAATCTCACAGTTTGATACCAAACCTCAGCGCCACGGTCTTTCAGCTCATCTCTATTAACTGAAGTAAGAACCGCATGCTTTACACCCATGGTTTTGATAGCTTCTGCCACACGCAAAGGCTCCGCCTCGTCATACTCAGGTGGTCTACCAGTAGCTACTGCACAAAACGTACAACTCCGCGTGCAGACATTACCAAGGATCATAAAGGTGGCCGTGCCAGCACCCCAGCATTCACCCATATTTGGGCAATTTCCGCTTTCGCAAATGGTATGAAGCTTATGCTGATCCACAATCTTTCGAACACTCGCATATTCCTTCCCTACTGGCAGCTTTACCCTGAGCCAGTTAGGTTTTTTGATCTTTTTAGCTTGATCTTGGGTTACGGTAGGTAGTTCTATCATGAATCTAGATTATGATGCAAAGAAAGCTTTAGGGTTTCAAAGTTCCAAACCACTAAACTCAGTGTCTTGTTCCCCAGTAGAAGGTAAAATACAAAGCAGTGAAAACTGCTGAGTTTTCTTGAGAAGGTACAAGAATTATCTCTTTAGGAAATGCTTCTAATGAAATACCAGTTTCTACTCCGGCAACATTGTTCTTAAATGCACCAAATTCGAAAGATAGTCCAGCTTTTGCATTCAGGCCGAAAGTGACATCTGACTCTCCAATCCCTCTAAATACTTTACCAGATCCTTGTATAGTATTTACATTCCTATACTTCGAAGCATCGTATGGCACATATTTTCCATTGTAGAGAACATAGTATGGCGCTATCAATCCTAGTGTCGGACCAGCCGAAAAAACTGCACTTATCTGTACACCTTGTTGTGGAGCCTTTTTGTAAAGAAGGATATCTCGACCATAATTGGTCCGGATAGAAAAAAGAAAATTTTCCTTGCCCCAGACGAAACGACTTCCAGAACTCGCATCTGTATATCGAAATTCCTGTGGATGTTTGACATTAAAAAATTCCAAACCGTAGGTAGCAAATACATCCTCCTTTTGACGATGTGCAAATTTGAGAACAACGCCTCCAACAAGGCCCGAATTAGTATTTTTATTGACGCCCCATGTAAACTCTCGGCTATAATCATCTATGCCATTCTGGGCGTAAGCACCCGCCGACAGAACGATTAATAAGCACAACAGGAGTTTTTTCATCATTAAAACAAATTGCTTATCAAAGAAACAGGAATAAGCTCGAATAACCTTAAACGGTCATTGCTTTAATTCGACCAGTGATATCAGCAAAGGATATTCCGAAATGTGAATTGTCTAGAACACATTGGCCATTTACAATGATCAATGTCTGAGGAGATTGATGATTAATACCATATCTAGAAGCTATTTCATTAGAGACATCCCTATGATTAATCAAATCCAAATAATAGGGCTTTAGATTCTTTGCTGAAAGATTATCCCATTTGCTCTCAAAGCGATTGAGGGTGGCAGCACTAATAGAGCATCGAATACTATGCTTAAATATTAGAACGGGATATTCCATTGATTCTTGATCGATTGCATCAAGTTGCTCTATCGAGCTAAGGGTATTCCAAGTGATGTTAGTCATTCCAGATTTCTGCTTCTTTACGGTCAAACTTTGGTTTAGAGATTTTATCCGTAACAGCGTCTGGCTGCTCTTTGTTCCCATTCATTCTCGTCCACATCAAATTCCATTTTCTCAGGCTCTTACGTAGCATCTCACTGTCCTGATATGCATGACTATAGTTGGAGCTCGGATGCATTTCACGGGTGTTGATCCATTTCAATTTGTAATTACCCATATAATCTGATGAGGATTTTTGTTGCTGTGGATCATAGTGGGGCATTCTCGCTTGGGCTTCAAAAGATTTGGTTTTGCTGGATAGCATTAGATTCTCTACAGAATAAAACCAATTGAGTCGTTTCCGCGAAAACCCTTGATAATTAGCGTCTGCATCATCATAAACATATTGTTGCCTTTTTTTCTCATTCACATCAAATCGATGCTTATAAGTTGAATAACCTGGCTTGATCCAATCCCAATTCATGTCCTCATATGGTGAGCCTGCTGAGTATCTAGGAGATGCACTTTGATCTTTTCTGCTAAATGGTGAACCAGCAGAATACCTTGGAGAAACAGCCACATCTTTCTTTGAGAATGGTTTGCCTGCTGAATAACGAGGATTGACACTTACATCATTTCTTGAAAAAGGCTCACCTGCGGAATATCGCGGGGATGCAATGACATCCTTTTTACCAAAAGGTGAGCCAGCAGAATATCGCGGAGAAACAGCCACATCTTTCTTTGAGAATGGTTTGCCTACTGAATAACGAGGATTGACACTTACATCATTTCTTGAAAAAGGCTCACCTGCGGAATATCGAGGAGATGCAATGACATCCTTTTTACTAAAAGGTGAGCCAGCAGAATATCGTGGTGAAACAGCCACATCTTTCTTTGAGAATGGTTTGCCTGCTGAATATCGCGGTGCAACATTCACGTCCTTTCTTGAAAAAGGCTTACCAGCAGAATATCTAGGAGCGGCTCCTTGATCCTTCTTAGTAAATGGTGATCCAGCAGAATAACGAGGCGCAACCTGTCCTCGCTCTTTAGGAGAAAATGGAGATCCCATCGAATACCTAGTAGGGGATGGTTGATCCTTTCTAGAAAACGGTGAGCCTGAGGAATACTTGGGGCTTACAGGGATACGATTTTGACTAAACGGTGAGCCAGAAGAAGAATATCTTGGTGATGATTGTTTGCTACGCAAAACACCAGCCATGCCGCCACTTGAGTATCGGGGGCTCTTGTTTTGATAGCTTTTAAAAATATTCTGACTGTTTTGACTTACTCGAGGACTTTCCGAGTTGCGTTTATTAAAAGACGCGAATGGCGAACCCGAAGAATATCTTGGACTGGAATTATTTGCTTTAGAAGAACCTGATGAAAGAGACCTTCCGCCCTTTTTTTTATTGCCAAAAAGTGAGCCTCCTCCTTTATTCTTTGACTTCTGTGTTTTGAGCTTATTTTCAGAATCCGTGATTAGCTGCGCCTTTGATTGGTGCTGACCAACCAAAACCAGAAACAGGGTAAAAGATATGATTATGAGTATTCTCTTCAAAAGCTGTTGCGACTAAGTATCAAAGATTCAGATTTTAAAAGCAAATCCCAATCAAATCGAGCGATATCGCTGATTAATAACGGATTAAAGCCTCAATCTTGTCTTTTAATCTTGCTTTGGCTAAGAAATTTTCCTCTAAAGCTTTCGCAAATGGTACAGGCGTATCCAAACTCGCAACTCGGCCTACGGGTGCATCCAGATGTTCAAAACAATGTTCGCCTATCCATGCAGCAATCTCCCCACCAATACCCCCTGTCATGCAATCCTCATGCAGTAATATAATGCGTCCTGTCTTTTGGACTGTAGCTCTAACCGCTTCTTCGTCCCAAGGCAAAAGCGTTCTCAAATCAAGAATATCGGCAGAAACGCCCATTTCCTCCGTTACTTCTTTTGCCCAATGAACGCCCATTCCATAAGTAATGATCGAAAGTTGATCACCGATGCTCGCAAGTGCTGCTTTACCAACTTCTGTGGTGTAATAACCGTCGGGCACATCCCCCTGAAGTGAACGATAGAGCATTTTGTGCTCAAAGTATAGATATGGATTAGGATCTGCTATAGCTGCATTAAGAAGACCTTTCGCATCTGCAGGATTCGAAGGATAGACCACTTTCAAGCCTGGGGTATGGGTAAACCATGCCTCGTTTGACTGTGAATGAAAAGGTCCCGCGCCTGATCCAGCTCCTGTTGGCATTCGAACTACTACATCCGCATTTTGGGCCCATCGGTAGTGGGATTTGGCTAGATTATTAATGATTTGGTTGAATCCGCAAGTGACGAAATCAGCAAACTGCATCTCTACAACACTTTTCATCCGAGCTATGGAAAGACCTAGACCTATCCCCACAATGGCAGATTCACAAAGTGGTGTGTTGCGCACGCGCGCTCTCCCAAATTGAGCAACAAACCCATCGGTAATCTTGAATACTCCACCATAGTCCGCTACATCCTGACCCATAATAACCAGCTCTGGATAGCGCTCCATGCTCTCTCTCAATCCATCAGATATCCCATCTATAAAGCGTTTATTTGTGACGGCATACTTTGGTTCGTTGTTTTCAGGGGTATAGTCAGCAAACAAATCAGCAATCTCTTGAGCAGGATCAACAACAATCTCCGGCTCTGCAAAAGCAAACTGAACAGCAACGCTTATTTCTTTTCTGATTTGATCTTTCACCGCGTCTAAGCCATTTTTATCAATGACTTTTTCGGCAATTAAGTACTCCTCATAGTTGGTGATAGGGTCTTTCTTACCCCAAAATTCCATTAGCTCATCAGGCACGTATTTGGTGCCAGAAGCCTCTTCATGCCCACGCATTCTAAAAGTGCGCGCTTCAAATATGATTGGTCTTGGGTTTTCGCGAATACTCTCTACCAAAGGCTCCAACTCATTCAATACTTCAAGAATATTATTTCCTTCTACGCTGTAGGCTTCCATGCCATAGGCAGGCCCTTTCACCACAAAAGACTCAAAGTTGAATTGCTCAGAACTGGGCGTAGAGAGGCCATAGCCATTGTTTTCTATCACAA
>JBLIFO010000178.1:0-6066 GCA_047633875.1 Marinoscillum sp.
GAAATCATCTAGATATTCTACATCCAAATCAGTCGAGAATTGAAATGTTGAAGGTAGGTTCTTTTGGACTTTCTCAATTATACCAAACTCGGTTAGTGCCTCTCCAAGTTCGTAAGGCGTATATGGCTTGGTCAGGTGGTAATTCATCCCTGCTTGAAGTGCCCGATCTCTTTCATCTACAAGTGCTGATGCCGTAAGCGCAATTACCGGAATCATGTAATTCTTATTTTGCTTCATAGCCCTTAGTTTGATAGTAGCTTCATAACAGTCCATGCCAGGCATGCGGATATCCATGAGTATCAAATCGTACACATTTTTTTCAAGCGCCTCTATGGCTTCATACCCATTATTAGCAATATCGTGAACTAGATTCCATTTTTTCAAGAGACCCGAGAGATAGTATTGATTTATCTCATTGTCTTCCACGACCAACAATCGTTGCTTTGCTTTTGCCTCAAATGTTGGGTTTTCGATTTTTAAGTCGTGGCTTGAGATTGGCTTCAATTTCAAATTGAATATGATAGAAGTGCCAACTCCCAATACACTTTCTGCCCTGATATCTCCTTGATACTTCTCAACAAGTTTTTTAACTATACTCAAACCCAAGCCGGTTCCACCGTATTTTAGTTTGGTTTCATCGTCCGCTTGCACGAAGGTGTTGAATATCGATGACAGTTTTCCCTTTGGTATCCCAATGCCACTGTCTGTTATGGTAAATTCAAAATTCTTATGATCAGCATGAGATTCAAGAATTTTGCCTTGTACCGTTATTTCTCCTACTTCCGTGAATTTTGTGGCATTGTGGAGTAAGTTTAGAAAGATTTGATTCAAGATTGTTGCGTCAGCCAATGCTGAAAATTCACCACTTGATTCGAGTTTGTTAAGATATTTTATCTTTTTCTTACCCGTATTGAAACTTGCGAGTTGGATCAAACCGGTCACTATTTCTGACAGATCTATCTCTTTTTCAGTAAGTACCAAGGTACCGCTTTCAATTTTTGAAGTGTCCAGTACTCCTGTAATGAGGCCAAGCAGAATATCCGACGAATACTTTAGTTTGTCTAGGTGGTTAAGTTGCTCTTTTGTCGGTTTGGTATCATACATCAAATTGGTAATACCAATGATTGCATTGAGTGGGTTTCTTATCTCATGGCTCATATTGGCCAAAAATTGTTTCTCAGCCTCTCTAGCTTTTTCTGTTTGAAGTTTAGATTTCTTTAATTCTTCTTCTAATTTTTTTCTGGCATCTATGTTATAGTGAATACCGATAGTACCAATGATCTCACCACTTTGATTATAAAATGGAGCTCCGCTTATCAGCACCCAGATAAGTTCTCCACTTTTCTTTTTCAGTTCTACTTCATAGATGCTTTGTTCACCCTTTGACCTTCGTTCATCCTCCTGATCCATGATTTCAAGGTACTTGTCCTCTAGAAAAACCTCTCGTGCATCTTGACCAATAAGTTCAGCTTCGCTGTAGCCAGTCATAAGGCAAAACCAATTGTATGCCTTTAGTATTGTATGATTATTGTCAACTTCAAGCAAGCCTAATTCCATGTTTTCAATGATCCCACGGTATTTTTCTTCAGATGCTTCAATGTTTTTTTGATAAGTTCGGCCAGTGGTCACATCACTTACTTGCCACATTTGTCCGATAAACTCACCCTTGGAGTAGATGGGTATAAAGTCGCAATCTAGTATAGTGCCATCCACTAATTCAAGTTCATTTCTGGAAATAGTCTCGTTGCGCAGGCTGCATTTATTCACAATCTTTAGAAAGCCCTCTGAATCTTTGAATAAATGCTTAACCAAAGCTGCAGATTCCAACTGATTTTTTCCAATTATCGCATTATTTGGAATGTTGAATTTGAAGATGTTTCTAAATACATCATTGATCAAGACTATGCTGCCTTTTTCATCATTGAGGAGTAGTCCCGAATGTAAGTTTTGGATCAGGCTACTTATTATTTCAGTCCGTTTTTCAATTCCAGACTCAAGATTGATGTTTTTTTGTTCCGTGAGTGAGTTTTTAAAGATCACAGAAATAAGGCTGGCTATGGTAACTATGGTATTAAGGTGATCCTTCGTGAAGAAGTTTTTTTGGCTGTGTTCTGTATTGATTATTCCAATTACTTCTTTATCAAATATGATAGGCACTGTGAGTTCAGATTGGCGAAAGTTAGCCTCAAAGATGTATCTCACATCCAAAGAGGTGTCATTGACGAGTTCTGGCTTTCCAGATTGTGCCACGGCGCCTATTATACCCACTCCAACTTTGATATCAATAGGGTTCACTACGCTTATTTTGCTACCTAAGGAAGAGATTTGGCGACAATACCCCTCTTCTACTAGATATATGGCACAGTCGTCAATGTCGAATCTTGAGATGAGCTTTTTGGTGATAATAGAGGATATTTCGGTAAGATCTTTTTTACCTACGAGATAGCTCGAAAAGTCATTGATTGACTGTAGGAACTGCTTGTTTTGTTCTAGTTGATTTTCTAATTTTTCATTAACCAAGCCAAGTGATTGGTTGGTTTTATAAAGTTCGTGAGACTTAGATTCAAGTATTAACTCAGCGCTTTTGCGCGCTTCTCTTTCTCTTTGTACCCTTCTTTCAAGTAGAGCAATAGTACTTTCAAGCTGTTTTAGTGATGGTGAATCTGATGATTTCTCCATGCTCATCTAATTTCTCTGATTTAATATTCCCATTTTCATTATAATGAGACATACAAGCTTCTATAAGTCCTTCTGCAAAATCACTCATCTTCCTCGATGATCGATAGATAAGAATTAGCTCATTTTTCCCCCTCTTTTCTAGATCAAATCTAGGCAATTCCGCATCAGGATATATTTTTAGTACCTCTGGGTGAATCCTACTGTCAAGCGAAGATAATATATCAAATGATGATTTTGCAGATGTAAAAAACTGAGGGTACCCTTTGGTGAAAACTGAAAATAAATGCCAGCCAAACTTATTAAGTATGAAGGTTGGTTCCTGACGTGTAAGCTCACAAGTTTTAATGAGGAGCTGTACCAATTCGGTGAAATCATAAAATCCTATGGCCGTGTAAGTTCCACCAGATGGCAGTACACAGGAGCTCATTAACTGATCAACCAGGTCATACCCAAACCTATCCTCGACAAACTCTAAATATTCAGTAAATACAATTCCTTTCATTCGGCTTTTAAATTAGTCGAGAAAGAATAGAAGTATCCAGTTTTTCGATAATTGGTAGTAATCTTTAGATTTTTGGTAGGCATTGGAAAATAGTAATGATATTTAGACCTTTGACAATAAAAGTTTGCATCTCTTTCCCTATTACTATTCTAGTGGAATAAACTGCAAGTAGTGATCATAACGTTCGAAGATTTCATTCACATAATTAATGGGTTCAATACCTCGAACATAGCCATGAGTGATCATAGGTTTATTAAAATTATTAGGATAGCTCAAAGCTAAAATCATCTCCTCTACTTGGTCGGTCCATAGAGTTGGATCAAGACCTTTGGACTCAGCCAAAATCTGTGCATCCTTAACATGCCCCAATCCACAGTTGTAAGCAGCCAATACAAATTTAATTTTGGTCAAAGAGTCAGGAATATTAGTGAATCTATCATTAAGCCAGCTTAGGTACTTGGTTCCACCACGAATACTTTGAGTAGGGCTGTTCATATTGGTAACACCTAGGGATTTGGCGGTTTTCGGCATGATTTGCATCAATCCACTCGCTCCAGTCCATGATTTAGCGAGTGGATCAAATTTTGATTCTTGGTAGACTTGTGAGGCAAGCAGTCTCCAGTCCCAACCTATTTCTGCAGCATATTTTTTAATCAGATTATCATATTTACTGATTTGCATGTCATTCAAACTATAAAAATCACTTTTTACTCGAAGGCCAAAATTCCGAGTATTCTCAAAGTACTTGTTGTAGATGACATTATAATCCGTTTTTTTCCTTACAGATAATATCCAATCATTAACAGCCTTCTTAAAGATCGGAGATTTTTTACGGGTCACCCAGGCAATTCTCTGTGAAAATGAAACAGGGACATCTATTTTTAAATTAGAATAAAAAGAGGCGTTAATCTTCGCAAGGTTCTCATCTGCAAATGTGTATTTGATTTGACCTTCTTTTACCATTTTAATAATTTCATCTGTAGACAAATGACTGTCAAGAGTATCAACGTAAATATCACCCCCAATTTCATTAGAGAGACTCAATATGCGCTCATAATAAGCTGAATTTCTTCGGATAGAGACGGTATCACTTATAAGTTCGATGGGATCAAGTATTACATGTTTTTGTAAAGTCCCTAATTGCATTTCGTTGTGATTTTCAGGCATCCTCTGTACGAGCACTTGACGCGTCAGGTAAAGGTATTCTGTGAAATCTACCTCCCATTTTCGTTGGTTTGTAATGGTCATACCATGTGCGATAAGATCTACATCGCCACGATTTAGGACTTCAAATTCAGAATCTAAATCGCTCGAGATAATCAATTCGAGTTTTAAGCCGAGATGATCTGCTAAGCGCTCCAATAATTCATACTCAAATCCCATGGGCTCTCCCTTGTATAGGAAGTAGCTCGTACTGCTGTATATGACCAATGCCCTTAAAACGCCATCTTTCTTGATATCAGAAAGATCCCTATTCACCGATTTTTCAACGATCTCGTTGATCTCTGTATCGGTTGTTTCATTCATATTGAGATTAGCTAAAAACTCTGCAACCTGGTCGTTATTGTTGACACCTATTGCTGATTCACAGTCGCAAGGACTAGGCTGCTGACATGAATTAAATATCAGCAACAACAGAATAGTATAATAATGGAATGGGGTCTTCTCCATGATTATTAAATCTAATCTTAAAATTATGAAAACGCCAAAAAAATCTTAACCTTCAGTTATCACCTCACAGTCACATGAATGCATTTTGTTTGACTTTCGAGAAGCACATAGCACTTGCCCTCAGCTTGCATCTTAATCAATTCACGCAGCAGCAAATTTCTGAGGCGGTATGAATAAACAGGCTTACTATTTCCTCGCTCGAAGAAACGAGTTTGGGCTATGTCAAATGTGCGACCGTAATAATGCGATGAATTATTTGCAGTAGCGTTTACATTGCTCTTCCGTAGGGATTCTTGATCATCGATGGTTCGTAAAATCGAAGTAACTGAAAAACGGTAATCAGTCATTCCTAATTCTTCGAGACGGTCACAAAATTTCTCACCAAGCACGTCTAAGAATTCCTTTGCGGGTGGTTGCAAATAAGGTAGCGAATTTGATAAATGAGGTATTTCATAGTATTTGTTATCTACTATTTCATTGAGTTTATAACGACTACTGAACGCTTTGGCTCCTGCTTTATGTTCGTCTTTTGATTTCAAAGGAGCGGGCAATCCCTTTGATCGGGCAACTTCAAGGTGGTGATTGTTAATATAGCGACGCAGCGCCCTACTCTCTTCTTTTGAAAGTACAGGAACGGAGACCATGTCTTCGGTTTTGCCTTTTGGTATTGGTTTGATTGCTTTGAATGTGAAAAACAAAGTAGCTATCAAGATTCCCATTGCAATCAGGATTTTGCGAAAACTGTACTTTTTACCTTTTTTGGCGATAAAGGTCCTACTTTGTCTTCTTTGTACCAATGAGCTTTTTGAATAATGATACAATCAATAAAACAACGAAACCTAGTGCCAATCCAACTATTACCTCTCGAACAATTGCCGGAAGTACAGGGAAAAGATGGTGGAAAAAATCGATGTTATGGACGAAAATGCCACCTGCCACGGTGATCAGCGCAGCAGTACCTATGATACCTAAACTCTTGATCACTTTTGGCAGTGCTGCAACAAGCACCGTCCCGACCCGGTCAGAAAAGCTATTTTCCTCTTCATTCAAATTGATCAGCTGATAACCAAAGTCGTCCATTCGCACTAGGAGCGCGACTATGCCATATACACCTACAGTAGCCAGAAGTGCAATGAGCGATACCACTCCTATCTGGATCATAATTGGGCTTTCTGCAACAGAACCCAAAGCAATGATGACGATCTCCACTGACA
>JBLIFO010000179.1:0-6009 GCA_047633875.1 Marinoscillum sp.
AAACTTAGAACAATTTCTCGATCAACTGCAAGTCAGTTTTCCCTTAGCGGTAAGTAAAGTCTCGGAAACCTATTACAGCATCAGCCCCAAAGCGGCCTGGTACAATTTGACGCTGAGCGATAGTATCTCTGGAGAACTGATCCCACCGGAGTTTGTCGTAATCGTGCGAAATGGTAAGCCGCTTCCGCTCAAACGAGAAAAAGGTGCTATCTCATTTCAGTACAAACCCAATAAATCGGATACACTTTATGCCATGGCCTATGGGTTTGAGAAGCACCTCATCCCTTTCCAGCAACTCAAAAAGAGTGACCTCCCTCCTATCTCTTTACATCCAGAAATCCAGCAGCTGCTAGAAGTGACCGTACGGGACTACCTCACAGAAGGTATCAACCTCAATCCGCAGACCCAAAGTATTGACATCAATGTGAGTCAGCTTCCGCTGCTCCCAGGAGAAACTGATGGCGATATTTTCGCTTCCATTGGTGCCTTACCCGGAATTTCCAATCCTGATGGCAGGGCTGGCAATATTTTCATCCGCGGCAGCTCTACGGACCAGTCGCTCATCTTGTATGACAATATCCCTATCTACCACAGAGGCCATTATTTTGGGACCATCTCACCTTACAATCCTATGGTGGTGGATGAGGTGAAAGTGTATCGGAATGGCTTCAATGCCAAAATGGGTGATCGTGTGGGTGCTGCGGTGGAGGTCAACACCAACACTGAGGTGAGCGATGAAAATCATTTTGGCGTAGGCACCAATACCCTTTATGGAATGGGTTTCGCTGGTGTGAAATCTAAAAATGGAAAAGTTGGATTGGTGGCTGGTGCCCGAAAGTCTTATCCATATTCCTTCGATTCTCCCAAGCTGCAAGCCATCTCTGACATGATTTTTCAAGCTTCCGCAATCATTGACACGGCGGGCAACTTACGTGAGAATATTCAGGCGCAATTCGATGATTACCTCATCCGTGTGATCGCTCAGCCTTCAATAAATCACAAACTTTCCGTTACCGGACTTTATAGCAGATCGGGTCTGGAATATGGCCGTGCGAATGCCAGAGAAACCAATCTCACGGACAACTATGGAGCAAACCTCGAATGGAATTGGCAAATCAGCCCGAAGCTGGGCTCAAACACTTTGTTGACTTTTTCGAATTACACTTCAGACTTTAGTGTAAAATCTGATCAGCCAAATAATGCCCGCAACAACGCACTCAACGAAATCAAAGACTTCAATATCCGCCAGAGTTTCCACTCAAAATTATCTTCAAAGAGCGACTTGGAATACGGAGCTTCACTGGTACAGCAAAATGTGTTTTATGCCTACAGCAGCAGGAATGACCAAGACAATGAGCAAATCAGAATAACCGAAACACGTAAAGCATATACCGCTTCACCATTCATGACCTACGAGTGGAAAGGCTCCGGTAAATTTTATTTGAGCCTAGGCGGCCGTCTCAACTACTACAGCTTACTGGACAATTGGCGGGTCTCTCCACGTCTATTTGCCAACTGGTATCCTACCGAGCAACTGACAATCAAAGGGAGCGCGGGCTACTACTACCAATATCTGAGTCAGGTCAAAACGCTAGAGTTTAGTAATGGTGGTTTCGACAATGAACTCTGGCTGATGGCTGATAATGTAAACAATAAAATCCTTGGCGGAATTCAGACCATGTTTGGAGGACTTTACCAATGGAAAAGCTGGATTTTGGATGTGGAAGGATATCATAAGGAAGCGGAGAATGTAGCTTATTATTCGTCACACAACTTCACCGGTAAGGACTTTTTCCTATTTGGAAAACAGTATATGTGCGGCGTGGACTTAATGCTGAAAAAACGCATCAATGAAAACCTAGAAGGATGGGTGAGCTACTCGGCCAGTAAATCTGAGATAGCACTGGACAGTGCCAAAGATTACCGCTACAACTCTCAGTTTAGCCAACCACAGAACTTTAAGATCGGGGCAAACTGGACAAAAAATCAATTCAAGTGCTCTATAGGCTGGCGCTATGCTACAGGGCAGTATAGCGACTCATTCCGCATCATCATGGCGAGAAGAACCCATGAGCGCGCCATCAGCAACAGACCACCAAACGCTCCCGCAGTTGACAATCCTTTCGAAGATCTACCAGAGCAATATCCCGCAGTGCATCATTTGGATATCTCTGCTTCTTACGTGATTCCTGAAACCAATCATAGACATTTCAAGACCTCTTTCGGCCTCTCCTTGATCAACGTCTACAATCAAAAAAACCTCATCGACAATGTGGTACGGGCAGGTGCCCAAGCACCTTCGCTGCTAGAGCGCTATGCGATAGGCTTTGCGCCTAATCTGATGGTGAATTTGATTTGGTAGGAAAGGTGGTTGTGGCCTATCCTGAACTAGTCTTAGCATGATCTGGCGCGGAACTTAGTTCCGTGACTAATATTGGCAACTACTGTTTTTCCGCAGGGGCTGTGCAACAGCTACTTATGTTAGCGGCTGCTCTTCTTCCTATTGTCATGGTTTAAATTTTTCAAATGTAGTGCCATTGAATTTATAGACTCCTGATTCGTTTGTGCCAAGCCATAGGTTGCCTTGTTTGTCTTTGTAAATGGAGAACAGTTTAATGTCTATATCTCCATCTTTGACAGAATAATGGTTGATGGTTTTTCCATCATATCGCCAAACACCCTGTTCGAAGGTCAGCATCCAAAGATCTCCGTTATCATCCTCTACAACCGACATGAAGTAAATCCTATCCTTTCCTTCAGTCGACTTTACATTTTCAATTCCTTTCTCTCGTTTGTAGTTTATTAAATTTTTATCTTGTTCAATTAAACTGGTAGGTAGCATAGTGTAACGAAAACTGGTATTACAGAACCAAAATTTTCCTTCTTTGTCTTCGATAATTGAGCGAATGCCAAAAGAACCACCGCCTTCTATTAAAGTCAAATGCTTTTCATACATCCAGCATAACGTCTTTCCATCGTACCGGCAAATTCCAAAGTCGGAAGTGCCAAACCAAATAGTTCCTTTGCTGTCTTTATAAATAGTATAAGGCTCATAAGGGCTCCAGGGATGCTTTCCGTTTGTTTTATAGAATTCGTCTTCCATGTAGTGTTTTGGAAATCGCAAATGGTATAAGTTTTTGCCGTCATATCGGTAAGGACCGCTCTCTCCTGTTTTGCCCAAAACAGCAAACCACAAATCATTCGGATCAAGTCTCCATTCATTACTTTCTATGACTGGTAATGTGGTGAATTTTTGTCCGTCAAATTTATTGATGCCTTCCAAACTTGTGATAAAAACATTACCTGATTTGTCTTCCTGAATTCCTCGAATTCTGTCATTGAGCAAGCCGTCTCTGGTTGAAAAGTGAAGCAGTGTTTTATTGTCATAACGATAAACTCCTTGTCCATCACTTCCGAACCAGTAATTATTATTACTGTCGTGAAAAACAATCCAAATGGCTTTATCCAGTTCTGAAACTGTATCGCCTAAAGCAATAGTCGTATAGTGGTCACTTAAAACCTTATTCTCCGTTTGAGAGGCTGTCTGCCCGTTGCATGAAGTTAACAAAGCCAGTATGCTTAGCAATAGCAGTGCATTTAATTTCATTGTTTGACTGTTCAAAGTTTGTAGTGTCGTTGATGGAGTTGCCGCCTACGTTCCATGATCTGGCGCGGAACTTAGTTCCGTGACAAATATTAACAACCTCAGGTAAAAGCCCGGAAGTAACTTCCGCGCTATTGGGGGCTTCGTATTTTTATTTCTTTTTTTGCCTTAGTTATGCCCTAAATTTAAGCAAATGCCATCTCCCGATTATACTTTTTACTATAGTCTAGAGGTGACAATCCAGTGTGTTTTCGAAACATATTTCGAAACGCTTTTTCATCTATATACCCGATTGAATGCATTACTTCTGAAATAGTTTCTGTCGTTGATTCCAACTTCTTTTTTGCTGCTTCTATTTTAACTCTCTGGATATACTCTAAAGGGGTATTAGCCGTTGCTTTCTTAAATCTTCTTAGAAAATTACGGACATTCATATTTACGATTCCCGCAATCTCTTCTATGTTTAATTTCTGTTCATAATTTTGCTCAATGAAAACTTGAGCTTCCATAATCGATTCATCCGAATGTTGCTTTTGGCCATTAAAAATCATGAAATGGCTTTGGTCAAATCTATCGAGATCTATTTCTGAAACTTTTGAGCACCATATAGCTGTTTCTCTGCCGTAATATTTTTCAATGATGAAAAGCATAAAATTCAAAAACGAATAAGCTCCGCCACTTGAGTAGACACCATTATCTTCACTAATGATCTTATCAGAAACCAAATTGACCTTTGGATATCGTTGCATGAATTCATTATGAACAGTCCAATGAGTTGAGCAAGTTTTTCCATTAAGCAATCCTGATTCAGCAACAAGAAATGCCCCCTTGCAGAGAGAAGCTATTTCGGCATCATTTTGAATCCGTTGTTTTCTTATCCAGGAAATCAAATCGACATTTTTATTAATACCTTCTTCTAAATTCCCGCTTATAGCTGATACAATGATTAGGTCCGTTTTATCAATTTGGCTTATGCTTTTTTCAGGAGTGACTTGAAATAAGTCTTGATAAGTAACTGGACTTTTATCAAGTCCAACTAATTCTATCTTATAGCGATCTTCAGTAATGCCCTTAGCTTGTTTAAAATAGCTGTTGGCCATCTTAAGCAAATTATATGAACCTATTATCGTGTCAACAATGACTGATCCTTTTGGTACTATTATGCTAATGTGCTTCAAATGAATAGAATTTGGTCAAATGTAGGCATTTGCATTGTCGTAAACAACCCTTTATAATGTCGTTTTAAGCACCTTAAAGAGGCGCAATAAAGACATATTTTTGTACTACAATCAATTTCGATAACACTAATAGCAAAATTATGATTGAATTAAAGCTAGAATTACCAGTGCACATGCAAGAACCTACAAGGCTTGGAGATGAAATTAGTATCACTGGGAAATGGGTTCCAACAAAGAAAGGGAACCTTTTTAGAAAATCCTCTGAATCCAAGGAAATGATAAAAGAGTGGGAGGCCATACACGAGGGCGCAAGAAATCATAAAGGAATGCTCTCGACTGAGATTAATCATGCAATTGGGCAAGAAGCGGTATTAGTTCATCACGTTTTTCAAGATGCTGATTCGCTCGTTGATTATTTCAATACAACTGCAACAGATCATGCCGTAGCACTAACAGCTTTTGGCAAACCTGATATTCATTTGATTAGAGGGGTTAAACTAAATGAAAATGTCAAGAACGCATTGTCTTCTAAAAACGTCAATGGGAATTTTGGAGAATATTTATTTGGCTATGTAAAAAATGAATACAAGCGACCAGACCCAGTGAACGCAATACAGGTAACAGCAAAATGGATGTGTAAAGAGGAAGGGAAAATTGATGATTTGATCTATTGGTGGCAACGTGTAGGAACAGATGCTTATGATCTGGAAAAAGGATTGGTGCGATTTGAGGTATTTCGTGTAATTGGAGAAAATGCATTAATCATTCATGAGACATTCGAGACCAGCGATGAATTACAATTTCACCTTTCGAAAGGAACCGCAGAAAAATACAAGAAGGACATTGACAAGATTGCCTTTCCAGAAAACTACTTCTTCAGAGGACCAGTGTCGTGGATGATTCGCACCTATTCAAAGTTCCTGCACTTACCAGCAACTTATTCAAGTCAAGGAAGTCATTTTACTCAAGCTGGTGGAAATATGAGTGATGGCTTGCTATGAAGCACAACGGTTAGTATAAGAGCAGTAGCGGATTTAAACGCTGCTACTTTCGAATAACAAGATACATAATTAAATGCAAAGCGGTTCGAGTATTCACCCAAACCGCTATTGCTTTTATACATTGTTGGCGTGTCGTTTTATTGCTTTCCAGCAAACCTGATTCCAGTTACTTCACGAACTTTATTGGCAAAGTTTTTATAATCCTATGCTTAGAGTAATACCTGAT
>JBLIFO010000180.1:0-5966 GCA_047633875.1 Marinoscillum sp.
GCAGGGCAGTTTGAATTCAATGGAAAGGCCTACAAAAAACTAGAAAAGAAGCGAACAAGATGCGTTTGCCTCGAGCTCTCGTCAAACAGGAGATACCTTATCTCCGAACTGGCACATGTGTCATTGGATAAAGGGTAGTTTCCCTTAATTTCATATCAGCACAGCTTTTAACCAATGGTAAGTCTCTTGGTAATAAGCTGGTCAATTAAGACGCAGAGCGCTTTCGGAGACATGGTTCTCCAATCCATAATATCGAGTTGTCCACCAAAATTGAGGTAATAATCAAGCTGAAAATTTGTCATCTCGTCAATGACAAAATCACGGAAATTCAGACCTGCAATCCAGCCGTCCTCTACCTCCTCAAACCACTCTTCATAGTAGCTATCATCACTTCCGTGGAAATTGAGGATATTCTCACCAATCAAGATAAACTTGTTGATGTTTTGATAAGAGAGGTGCTCCAGAATATTTCGTTTCAGGAGCATGATGTCATTATTGATGGCATCATTCCACTCTCCAATGAACTCAATGATTACATATCCTTCTTCATAATCAACATAAAGAAGCTTTAAATAAAGAGTCTCAGACCCGAAAAAATCCCAAGCAGGATCGATATAAAACCCATAGATATTCTCGCTGTAAAGGTCATAGTTGTACTCTTTACCATGAAATGGTGAAAGCTCATCTTGGCTAGAGTCATAGTGATTAAGCCATCGGTAGAAGGGTTCTATTTGGTGCACAGCACAAAACTAAAAAAGGTGCTCCGTGGAGCACCTTTTTTATGTATTTATAATTAATTAATTCTTAGTTGAAGATATAGCGAACTCCAACTTGCGCTCTCCATGTGTTGGCAAGCGAAGTAGATTCTCTGAAAGTCTCTGTAGGGAATTCAGATGTTCCTGAAACAAAGTTCATTCTATATTCCGGCACATTATCAGCATTTCTTCCTCTATAGTTCAAGATATTCGTTTGATTTGGAGTCTGAGGAATTCCAAATTCAGAATTGATAAGGTTTCCAAAGTTCAAGAAATCAAGCGAAAGCTGAAGTTTGTGATTATTTGCCAAAGGAATGTCCTGAGTCAATCTTACATCAAAAGTGTGTACCCAAGGTAATTTTGAACCGTTACGCTCTACTACACTTCCTCTATTTTCACTCAAATAATCATCTTGATCAATATAAGCATCAAAAGCTGCTTCTTGATCTGTTGAAGAGTATGTTACTCCACCTGAAGTAAACTCTTGGAATTCTAATTCAGAAGCGCTGTTCGGAACATACATCAAACGCTGACCATTGTCTCCAAAGTTCCCAGAGTACGTGTAGCTAAATCTCCCTGGCTCACCACCTTGGTAGAAAACTGAGATTGTTGAATTTTCAGTTTGATAAGAAACCAAACCAATCACTCTATTAGGCTGATCGAATCTTGTGAAGCTAATTTCAGGATCATTTCTATCCTCAGCAACTTGAGCTGACCATAAAGATATAGCTTGAGAGCCACCATCTAAACCATAGTCACGCGCTCTTGATCTTGTATAAGCAATACTTGTATAGAATCCATTGTCAAATTGCTTCTTCATCTCTCCAGTGATAGACATGTAATCCCCTTGCTTGTCAGCATTGGTCAAATAAAACACATTACGGAAATCGGCATCATCAGAGTATCCACCATCCCAATAAGGACGTGCATCAGGTCCAGATAGCATTCCAGTTGGTTCTTTCAAAACAGGGTTGTAAGCAATTGGCGTAGAAACATCTCTACTGTAGATTCCTTCCAATGTTCCGATCACGCCGAAAGGCAATACTTGATCTACTGCAAAGTTAGTTCTCCAAGTTTGTGGTAATCTGAAATCTTTATCAGTAAGGTTCAATTCGTTAGAAAGCGTAGCAGCCCCACTTGCAGGACGGTAAGCATTTACATCAGGATTAAACGGTCTTGCATCTGTATCAAAATCATTGACATATCCTACATCATCAGGGCTAAGCGTTCTGCTACGTTCCAGACCACTTCCTCCTCTTACCACACCGCTACCATTCACTTGGTTAGACAACCAAACAAAAGGAATTCTTCCAGAGAATATACCTGTACCACCTCGTACTTGAGTAGTCTTATCTCCATTCACATCCCAGTTCATACCTATTCTAGGAGAGAAAAGAGGCTTAACTGAAGGGAATGATGATACATCTGGTGTGAACGTGTCTCCATTCAAATCTGTAAATTCTTTACCCAAAGCATCTAAAGCATCGTTGCTAGGTAAGTCAATTGGGTAGAATGGCAAGTCAACTCTCAAACCAGCTGTGATTTTCAAGTTTGGCGTGTATTGAAACTCGTCTTGGATGTAAAGACCTAGTTGACCAAATCTTGTCTGATCTGTTGGAGGCGTAGTGCTACCATCAAATGCGAAAGACTGTGCGTATGCCAATGGCTGTACAGTAGCATCTTTATTGATTACGGCTGCTACAAAATCGTCATAAGAACCATATCGGTAAAAACCATTGAATACAGGGTTGAACGCATTGTCAAAAGTCATGTACTCAAAATTGACACCTGCAGTAAACGTATGGTTTCCTTTGAACATCGTCAGGTTATTGGTAATGTTCAAAATATTGTTTTCCAATAAGTTACCTACCGAAAATAGTTCATTACCTACTGAGAAATAATAAAGATCATTACCAGACCCATCATCTTCTAGTACCTCTATGAATGGGAAGTCTTGCTCACCTGGAATTCCTCTTTTAGGATCAGTGATCGAAGTGAAACCAACATTCAGTTGATTGGATATATTCGCTGCGAGTACTGAGTTTAATTCAGCTACGACAGATTGAACACGTCTATCGTTGGTATAGTTAGTATTTCTGAAGTTCATAGCTTCTATACCTGTTCTATCTGTATTTCTAAATCTTTCAGTAATAAATCGAATAGAATTACCATTGGTAGGCACATCAGTGAAGGCTGTGTACAAATTATACCTCACTGCCAACTTGTGCTTTTCGGATATGTTCCAGTCGATTCTTGCATTGAATCTCTCTTGCTCTGAAGCGAATGAATATCCTTCGTAAGGACCTGTTTCGTATCCATAAAGGTTGCTTAATGATTCACGAACAAAATCCAAGTCAGCTGCAGGAACTCTAGAAACTGTCAATCCATCTGGAGACAAGCCTGGACGTGAAGCTACTTTATTGAAACTTGGTACCAGTTCTTCTTCTGTCTCATAGTTCACAAAGAAGAATAATTTGTCTTTGATGATCGGTCCACCTACTCTGAAACCTTTGATCTCATTTTTAGAATCTTCGATATTAAAACGATTTTCACCTGCTTTATCTCCAATCAACTGATCATTACGCATGTAGTAGTATACCGATCCAGTAAAATCATTTGTTCCTGATTTGGTAACTGCATTGACACTAGCTCCGCTGAATCCACCTTGTCTTACATCATAAGGAGCAATGTTTACCTGAATTTCTTCAATTGCATCTAAAGAGATCGGGTTACCACCAGCAAATTGACCAGAACCCAGGCCGAAGTTGTTGTTATAGATGTTACCATCAATTGTATAGTTGTTAAACCTATTGTCACGACCAGCAAACGAAGTACCATTAGACTGTGGAGTCAAACGTGTAAAATCATTAATGCTTCTGTTGATAGTAGGAAGTGAATTGATTTTCTTCAACGAAAGATTAGTAGTAGCACCAGTCTTACCTGAATTAAATATTTCATCACTTTGTGCTGTCACTACCACAGCGTCTAGAGATATCTCGTCAGTTGATAGTTTAAAATCTACATTTCTATTTTCACCCAGTCCGAGTACTATGTCCTCTTTAGTTTGGGTTACAAAGCCAACATAGCTTACGCTAAGCGTGTAAGGTCCCCCTACTCTTAATCCGGGAACATAGTATCGACCTTCTAAATTGGTCACAGAACCATACTTAGAACCAGATGGCACGTGAGTAGCCATTATGGTGGCTCCTATCACGTTTTCACCACTTCCATCAACGACAAGGCCATTGATGGTTGCTGTGGTATTACTCTGAGCATAAGAAGCCACGGATGCCAAAAGGATCACGGCCGCTAACGCCATTTTCTGTAAATTTTTCTTCATTGTTCGTAATTGTTAGTTTGGTTTATATCCTTAACAAAATTAAGATTATTAGGAAGCGCCGAAGATAAAGACTAATTAAGTTTTAGGCCTGAATGTTAAGGCATTATTACGCCTTCTAAGGGTAAAAAAAATGATTTACCAAATAATATTTTGGATATAAGTTTTTCATAGAATATCCTTCCATGAAATAGAGCTATCTCTGTCCATTCGCGCTTTTTAATGCAAAAAGACAAAATTCAGAAAGCTAAAATTCTTTTTGATTTTTTATTGCATCCCTTACGGAACCATGCTTGAATAGTAGTGCTTTCGCGGCACTTTTATTGATACCCAATTCCTCCATGATCATACGTACGCCACGCTGCTCAAGCTTCTTATTTGAGAGCTGCATATCCACCATTTTGTTGCCTTTGACCTTACCCAACTTGATCATCAAAGAAGTAGATATCATATTCAAAACCATCTTCTGGGCAGTTCCTGCTTTCATGCGCGTACTACCAGTGATGAACTCGGGTCCTACGGGCACTTCTATAGGGCACTCAGCTTCATTGGCCAGTGGGGAATTTTCACTGCAGACGATACAAGAGGTAAGTAAACCATATTTTCTTGCCTTTTGGATGCCTCCAATCACATAGGGAGTGGTACCAGATGCAGCAATGCCCACCAAAACATCTTTTACAGTAGGCTCATAACTTCTAAGGTCTTCCCAAGCTTGCGTGTTGTGATCCTCCGCAAATTCCACAGCTTTTCTAATCGCACCATCTCCGCCCGCAATGACCCCTACAACCAATCCTTGAGGCACTCCAAAAGTAGGTGGACATTCGGAAGCATCCACAATTCCTAATCTGCCACTAGTACCAGATCCTATATAAAATAATCTCCCTCCATCCTGCATGCGCAAAAAAGCCTGATTCACGAATGTCTCTATTGCAGGTATTGCTTTTGCCACTGATGATGCTACTGTGGCGTCCTCTTTATTGATGCTACCCAGAATTTCTAAAGTGGACATTTTTTCAATATCCTGATAATGGGAAGTGCGCTCAGTATCTGGAATTTTGCTCATGATTTTTTGTGATATAAGGTCAGTCCAGCTATTGGGCTTTGAATGATAAGATCAGCTGATGCATTGAATTGCTGAGCGACTTTCCTAAGGATATTACTTGACAGATACGCGACCGAGCCGCAAAATCTGAAAGTATGCTCTTGATTGGTTTTCTTATCTGGAAAATAAGCTTCAAAATAAGCGGTCATCACTTTCTCAATGAGCTGATAAGCGAATGGATTCGCTTGGTTTTCTAAGACAAACTGTGCGTATGAAGCTACGAGTTGATTCGGGCTTGGCTTGCTATAAACCCTTGAAAGTAAATTCGCTTCCGAAAAATCCTTAAAAGTTTTGTCAAACAAGTTGTCCAGATCTTTAGGAAGTTGACCTCTGACTTTAGCTGTAAGGATCATTTTACCAAGCTGGTAACCGCTCCCCTCATCCCCTATCAGATAGCCGAGTGATGGAATCCTTTGAAGCGTAACCCCATCATAATAAGCCGCTCCCGAACCAGTCCCTATCAATCCAACATAGCCTTTACTTCGCCCAAACAAAGCACGGGCGGCAGCAATTGTATCTGGATAGCAACTTATGTCAGCAGCAGTAAAAAGTATTTTAAATCTTGCAGAGAGCACATCTTTATCTGCATCAGAAACCAATCCAGCGGCATAGAAATGTAATTCATTCACATTTTTCAACTCCAATATTTCGATTGGCAGATTAGCGAAAAAGGGGTCTATTGGATGGGTTTTGAAATTAAAGCCATCAGACACCAACTGAGTGATTTTATCACCGTCGATTATTCGCCAATCCGTTTTGGAGCCTCCTGCAT
>JBLIFO010000181.1:0-5946 GCA_047633875.1 Marinoscillum sp.
TAAACTTATCACCTTTGATAGGCCAATCCTTAACCGGCAATTCATCAACAGGCTCATAGCTTTTCCAATCACTATCGTACGCCTTAATTCTCTGCCACTCAGGTTTTCCTTTGAAAGTCTCTAAATGGGTATCATAAGGTGGTGTAGGTAGGTCAAACTCATCATATAAGTTCGCATGTCTTGGAGCCGGCGAATGATCTTCATGTACGCCTTTGTGCCACAGGTTGAGATAGAAAGGCTTGTCTTTATCTCTGTTGTTTTCTAACCAATCGATCGTTTTATCAGTGAGAATATCGGTCATATAACCCTTCTCCTGATATTCCTTCCCATTCTCATTGACCATCGGATCGAAGTACTCTCCTTGTCCAATGAAACTATACCAATAGTCAAATCCAGGGCGGATGTGCGCCTCTCCTTCCAAATGTGCCATGTGAATTTTCCCAATATGCGCTGTTTGATAACCTGCATTTTGCAAATGCACACTTACTGGTGGCACAGAGCTCCAGTCAGGATCAACTTGTCGGTTATTTTGATTTGCGCCATGCATGTGCGGATAGGTGCCCGTCAGAAATGAGGCTCTAGAAGGAGAACAAATAGATTGCGTACAAAAGAAATTAGTAAACAAAACCCCCTCCTTCGCCAATCGATCCATATTTGGAGTCTGCAAGAAGGGATATCTCCCCATCAAACCCAAAGCATCAAAGGGCTGATCATCTACTAAGACAAACAAAAAATTCGGACGTTTTTCGGTTTCCTTTTTCTCCGAACAACTATAGAGTGTGCTAAGAGCAAAGAAGATTAGGACTAGGTTTTTCATTTTTACCAGAATACGTATAAAACAATAGCACAAAATAGTAGAAGCAGATACGACCAAACACGATAATTGGCAAACCAACTAACGCCTTTGAGCTCGGCTGTCTCTTTTCTGAACTCTGCCATTGTGAATGTCAGTCCATCTGTTTTTTCCTTTGGTGGGGGACTCGTAAGTAAACTAATAATAGTCATGACCAATAAACTCCAGACGAAATAGATAGGTACAGTTAGTAAGAAATGAATCTCTCCGAAGATGGATACCCCTGTTCCTATTTTCACAAATAAATTGACCAACCCTAAGGAAATCCCAGCTAACAAGCCATAAAATGCTCCCCTCCAGTTGGTTCGTTTCCAGAAAATCCCCAAGATGAACGCTGCTACTATTGGAGGCGCCATGATTGAGAGCATCTCCTGATAATACTTCAACAAATTCCCGAAGCGTTCGCCAATTTGAGGCGCCCACATCACGGCTATCACAAGTACGACCACAGAAACAATTCGTCCTATTTTAACCTGATTCTTTCCAGAAGTCTCTGGTCTGAATTTGAGATAAAAATCCATGGTGAAGAGTGTAGCAACGGAGTTGAGCAAACCACTGAGTGAGGAAGTCAATGCCGCAACCATAGCTGCCATCATAAAGCCTACCATTGCACTTGGCAACAGATTCAAAATCATGTTTGGATACACCATGTCTGGCTTTGGCAAGCCTGGGAACAATTTGATGGACATAATACCCGGAATGATGATCACAAAAAGAGTAATGACAGTTAGAAAACCCACCAAAAGAACTCCTTTCCTTCCTTCGTCCAGAGATTTAGCGGTAAGTACTCTTTGTACCAACTGCTGATTATTACCCCAGAAAAACAGTCCAAGAATCGGAATACCTAGGATCATACCCAGCCAAGGAACTGAGCTGTCGTCAATTGGTCTGACGAGTTCCATAAGGTAATCACCTTTATTGACCAATTCGATGATATAATCTGCACCACCATTGACGGTGGCGTAATAAGTAAGGATAATTGCTCCAACCAACAAGAAGATTCCTTGGAAAAGGTCTACCCGTATCGCAGCAGAAAGTCCACCTGGAATGGTATAAGCCGCAACTATCACTGCGAAAATCATAGCCAATACAGACAATGAGACCTCAGGAAAGACAAGTTTCATCACGATAGCAGCGGCATACAATGACCCTGCAGCATCCAAGAAGATATTCACTACAATGGTAATAGCTGAGAAATAGTAGCGAGAATGTACGCTAAATCGTTTCTCTAGAAACTCAGGAATAGTGAAGATCTTGGCGTTGATATAAAATGGCAATATGAACCATGCAAAGAATACCATGACCACAACAGACACCAAATTGTAATTAAAGACAGCTATCCCCGTGCTGTAAGCATCACCAGCTTGCCCTATTAAGGTGGAGCTGGATATACTTGCAGCAAACAATGAGAACCCGATAACGCCCCATGACATATCTCGCCCAGCGAGGAAGTAGCCGCTTGCCGTGTCGTTACCCTTACTGTATTTGATACCTAGATAAACGATGAATATGAAGTAGAAAAAAATAATCGCTACATCTATCCACGAAATCCCTGTTGCCCATTCTGGCCCTGCATTGATAAAGTCCATATTGTTAAGTGTTTAGGTTCAGTCTAAGGGTTGAGCGAGTGTGAAATCAACAAGTTCATTGACATCACAAGTTGCTAAGCCTATGTACTTATCAGCACCTCCGTAATACACATATAAAATACCGTCCTTGATCACATTCCCTGTAGGGAAAACACAGCCTTTGTAGTAACCTTCTATCTCATAATCAAACTCTGGCTCCATGATCCAATCTTTGGTCTTTCCAATGATTTTGGTAGGATCTTCAAGATCAAGCATCAAAGCTCCAACTCGATAATAGCCAGTACCGCCTGTCTCCACTCCGTGATAGAGTACCAACCACCCCTTATCGGTTCTCAATGGTGGTGTGCTTCCGCCTATTTTTTCTTCCCAAGTTCCCATACGTCCTGTTAAGAGTAATTTGCTTGGCTCGTTCCATACGAGCATATCGTCACTGTATCTCAACCAAATGGCTGGATATTTATGACCTCCCCATGCTTCGCCAATCCACTCTTTAGGTCTGTGTAGCATCACAAACTTTCCATTGACTTTTTCTGGAAAGAGTATGACATCTCTGTCATCAAGATTAGAATCTGTGATTCGTCCTAATTTTGTCCAATCCTTAAAATCTTTTGTAATGGCTAGTGCTGAGTTGGCCATGTTGTTCTGAATGAATTTTGGCGCATGCGGGCCAAAGTTATTGGTCAATACCTCATCATGCCTGAACTTCCAATATTGCCCCGGAGGGAAAGGACGGAATGCATAAGTGACGTAGTAGTAGTCATCAAATTTGACGATTCGAGCATCTTCTACGCAGCCCATATCTGGCCCTTGCTCGCTTGGTCCCAGTACAGGATCATTGCTTTGTCTTTCGAAATTGACACCATCCGTACTTGTAGCTAATCCGAATCTGATCACATGACCCTCGTCGTTTCCAGCTGCTCTATATAGCATGTAAAAAACATCATCATCTAAAAATACGCCTGGATTACAGACGACCAATTCTTCCCAATGATTTGCTTCATTTGGCTTTAAGATTGGATTTGCAGCGTGCTTTGTTAGTTTCATTTTTTTTGATGTCAACTTGTTAGATGGATTTAGCAAAAATCAAAGCTATGACCAGCACTATCTAGACGGGTTTGTTTTCAGGTCAATAAGATTTGAAAGTTGATCAAATGAGAAGTATGGATTGATTTCGATAAATCTATCTTCTGGGGATACTCAACAATTGAAAGTTGAAAATGTCGAAATCCTTACTAAGCCTCGATCATATGAGACCTTAATATTCAGCTAAAGGGTATGAATTGACTAGCTATCTAAGCTTGAGAATACCTTACAGGAAAGTCATACGCTCCAAATCGCATAATTACAATGTCACTTGTATAAACCCCCTATTAAATCATGGAGCATATTGTAGTCCCAAGCCTTGTAAAGATCATATGATATTGACCAATCAAGGCACACAGCATTCTCACAGTGACAATTGAGCTGCTTCTCCTACATACGCCGACCTCAGCAGGGAGCTTTATCAAGCATAACCAACCACTTTCACGAAAAAAAAGACACATAACTCCTGCCGAGAATCACACCACAGGAAGCTCAGTGACCTGATTTTGCTAATGGAAGATTTGACATATAAGTAATAACTTTTTCTGCTTATGGTTTCCTCAGATGATTACAAGAGCACGTTTGACCTTACCTAGTTATCCCCTCCATCGTTATTTCCACCACCGTCTTTCAAGTCATCATTTGAGATATTTCTGACTTTCTTAGGTGCACGCTGCTTCAACTTACCGATGCGGTAGCTGAAGTTCACCCTGAAATTCAGTAGCTGAAGCTCTCGGGTGCTCCTTTGGGCTAGGAATGGTGTGGTAACTTCGGAGTTTAGCAAGCTCCTAGGCGTGGCGAAATTATTCGCACCAATACCAATGCTTCCTTTGTCATTTTTGAAATTACGATTGATACTCAAACTATAAATATAAAATGGGTTAGAAAAACCCTGAAGCTGAACTCTAGAGCTTCGGTAAAATCCAAACATCTGCAGGTCCCACAAATCCGTCAGTTTATAGCTTCCGAAAAGCCTTGTATTGAATACAAAACCCTCATTCTGTGCATTGAAAAGCGGATTATCAATATTGTTGGTCAAGACTGAGTAAAAGGCATCAATGCCCCCATTTATCGTAAGCTTACCTTTCCTGATGCTTCCGAAAGCATTGATTCCGTAAGCATCCTCTTCGCCGATGTTTTGGAAGGAGGTGTAGACAGTATCTTGACCTATGGTCTCCCTCACCGACTGGATACTCCCATTAGTAGACCTCACAAAGGCCGAAACACTCACCGACGTAGCCTGCTTGAATTTGCTCAAAGAGAGTTCTACCTGATCTGTATATTCCGGAAGGAGATTGGGATTACCCTGTGAAATGTCCAAAGGATTGGCCGCATCAATATTAGGATTTAAAAACTGCAAATTCGGACGTGCAATTCTTCTAGAGTAACCAAACTTAAGCGTGCGGTTTTCCTTGAGTTTTTTAGATACGTTAATACTGGGAACGAAAGTCCCATAATCCGCAATATTCAGATTTTCGCCATCGGCAAAGTTTGCTGAGATGGTGGTGTATTCATACCGGCCACCCGCCTGTATGGTGATATCATAAGGTAACTCAACCAATCCAGACACGAAACCTGCAGAAACGTTCTGCAAGTAGGTAAATGAATTACTAATTCCTGCACCCTGTAGCTCTGTATATGGTGCATCACCCTGGCGCTGGAAAAGCTGGAAGTCACTGGTCACAGTCCTAGCGATATTCTTGAGACCTGTTTCAAACCTTGCCTTCTCCCCCATCGGCTCTACATAGTCTAGCTGCACGGTGAATTCATTGTTGTAACTGATGTTCTCATTCTTAGTGTCAGTAGTATTGCCACCTGATACATTGTCGATCGAAAAGTCATTATTTCGAGCATCTTGGCTATAAAGCGAAATGAAACTGATCTCTTTACCCTTTTCCTCAAATGACTTGATGTAGTTAAAGTTGATATCTACGCTGTTTGAATTACTCAATGAAAAAACATCCTGAACAAAGGATCTTGATCCATTCGTATTCATGAATTCCGTAAGTCTGTCGTCTTGAGTATTTCTTGAATCGAAGATCCTGTAGTTGACCCCACCTCCTATGAAATGGTATTTGTTGAAGGTATAATCCCAACCAAAATTATATCGACCTGAGATTCTAGAACTTACCGTTTCAGCAAATTGATTGGTGGTTGACAACTCATTACCGGCTCCATCAGTGACGATTTGCTTATTTTCCAATGAGCCAAGAATGTTGTATCCCGCAAAGCCATTTCCTCCCAGGGACAAACCGAGCTTTCCTCTCCTGTAGCCGGCATTAAGTCCTAGGCTTGATCCTCTGTATCCTGCGGAGGTATTGACAGAGAGTGTGCCTCCTTCAAGGTTATTCTTCTTGGTGATAATGTTGATAATACCGCCAGTTCCCTCTGCATCAAATCTTGCCGATGGTGAGGTGATTA
>JBLIFO010000182.1:0-5929 GCA_047633875.1 Marinoscillum sp.
GATCCTTTCAGGAGGATTTCAAGAAGAGCTTGACGAGTTAAATACGCTTTCTTAATTGATCAACCTCTCGACTCTATAGTCTTGTTAATTCGAGGCATTCAATAAACGAAAAAAAGGTACCTGATAATCAAATACCCTTTTCTGTTTTAAGCTATAGCATCGTAATTACAAATTTGGCTGAGGTGTAGTTCTCAAATATGGCTTAATGACTTTGTGACCTTTCGGAAATTTAGCTGGTATATCCTCAGTCTTAATTGACGGAGACACCACAACATCTTCACCTTGTTTCCAGTCCGCTGGAGTTGCTACACTATAATTTGCAGTTAGCTGTAGAGAATCAATGACTCTTAATATTTCCTGAAAATTCCTTCCCGTGCTTGCAGGATAAGTAATCACTGCTTTTATTTTCTTATCTGGACCAATGAAGAATACAGATCTAACTGTAAGTGTAGCTGAAGCATTTGGATGAATCATGTCATAAGCAGAAGCTACTACACGATCTGGATCTGCTATGATTGGGAAGTCAAGCTGAACATTTTGTGTTTCATTGATGTCCTTGATCCAACCCTGGTGAGACTCCAAGCCATCTACACTTACGGCTAGCACTTTGGTATTTCTTTTTGCGAAATCATCCTTAAGACGGGCAGTAGCCCCTAATTCTGTGGTACAAACAGGTGTATAATCAGCTGGATGCGAGTACAAAAGTCCCCAATGGTCGCCTAACCAATCATGAAAATCAATCTTACCTTGAGTAGTTTCTACTTGAAAGTTTGGAGCATCATCTCCTATTCTTAGTGACATATTAATTTGTTTTAATAAAGTTCTACTAGTGATACGGAACGGAAAGATGATAGTTCCTGAAAATGGAGATTTCGGAAGGCACTAAAAATTAAAAGCTTCCAAAAATAAATTATGGCACTGGGTCATAACCACTATCTCCCCAAGGATGACATTTGCCAATGCGCTTAGCAGCTAAAATGGTTCCTTTTATTACCCCATGTTTCATGATTGCTTCCTTGGCATAGTGCGAGCAAGTAGGTGTGTACCTGCAAGTACTCGGAAAAAGTGGGGAGATGCTGTATTGATAAAACAAGACAGGTAGAATAAAAAGCTTCCTAAGTATGTTTTTCACTCATCAAAAGTACGCACCATATTTGGCGCAAACAATTATATTCGCTCAGTTTGCAGCTTGCCAAAAATTTGCCTGGCTTAAGCTTAATTAGTGAACCACTTTATCTTGAAGATTTCAAAGTTACTTTTCCTTCTATTTGCCCTATCTGCTATCACTTCAAATAGCTCTTTCTTGGTTGCTCAAAGCCTTTTGCAAAAAAACCAACTAATAGATAGCTCGGGCACCTACAGCATTCACAACATTTACATTCTTGGCAATGAGAAAACTAAAAATTACATCATCACCAGAGAGCTTAATGTAAAGGAAGGTGATGAGGTAGCCAAGGTGGAGCTCCTAGGCAAACTCGAATGGTCACGAAATAACGTCTACAACACCAATCTCTTCTCCACAGTATCTGTAGAACCACTATACCTTGATTCGGCGACTATTGATATCATGGTGAAGGTAGAAGAACGTTGGTATGTCTATCCTTCTCCAGTATTTCGATTGGCCGATAGGAATTTCAACGACTGGTGGTACAACCGTGATCGAGATATCAGTCGAGTGAAATATGGCATCAAACTAGATGTCTATAATTTCCGTGGACGGAAAGAAAAACTAAAATTTATTGGGCTCACTGGCTTTGAGCAACGATTAATCTTTGAATACACCATCCCTTATATAGATAAGAGCCAAAAGCATGGGTTGACTTTTGGTGGAGGTCATCTCACTAATAAACGGATGTCATATAAAACCGTGGATCACCTGACCATATTTACCGATTCTACTGCAGGTGAAATTGTAAACAGAAAAACCACATCAGGATATGTGATGTACACACACAGGCCTTCATTCTATGATTATCATCATGTGTTGTTGCAAGGATTCAATATGTCCATTTCAGATTCCATAGCGATTTTCAACCCTAATTATTTCGGAAATGGTGCTACTACTCAGCAGGCCCTCGGTTTGTCTTATACCCATATCCGTGACCTTAGAAACAACAAAAACTATCCGCTCACCGGATATTTGTCGTTCAGTACACTTGAAAAAATGGGTCTAGGAATTTTTAAAGACTTGGATATATGGCGACTTACCTCGAACTATTACCAGTTTTTTGATCTTGGAAAAAATCTATTCGCAAGCATAAGTTTTGGTGGTCAACTGACAACCACAAATAATGTCCCCTACTTCAACTACACACAATTTGGATTGGAAAATTACTTTGTGAGGGGGTATGAACTAGATGTAATCGAAGGTCCACAAAATTTCCTGACCAAAAACTCTTTAAAATGGCGTTTTTGGCAAACATCAGCCAATCTTGGTAAATCAATGCCTTTGACCAAGTTTAAAAAAATTCCCTTTGCCTTCTATGGGAAAATCATAGGTGATGCGGGTTGGGTCAACAATTACCCAAACTATCCGCAGGGACAGCAACTAACTAATAAATTGCTCTATGGTGTAGGTTTAGGGTTGGATGTGGTCACTCTGTATGACCTCACTTTTAGGTTTGAATATACCTACAATGCTGAAGGGGAACTCAATTTCTTTATCAATTTCCAAACGGAGCTTTAGTCGAAGTTTCTCCATTTCTTTCTTTTCACTTTCTTCGTGTATCGCCACCATTGACCACTTTTCAAGTCTGCGACAAAACCGCCTTCAAAGGTCAATTGCCCAGATTCATTGAAAAAACGCCAATTACCTTCCTTCAAACCAGCATAATAAAATCCTTCTTCTTTTACTTGACCTGACGGAAAATAGGTCAGCCAGAGACCACTCGGTATGCCTTCAACATAGCTCCCCTCCTGCTTTAAGTTTCCAGATTCATCGTAAAAAAGCCACAAGCCCTCATAGAGCGAATGGTCATAGATGCCTTTGCGATGAATAACTCGATTTTCATAAAAATAAAAAGCTGAGTCTTGAATTGAACCCTCTGTCCAATGTTCCTGTGCAGACAGATTACCATTAGGCCAATAGTAATATTGGTCCCCATCAAGGAGGTCATCTGAATAAACAAACGCTGCGCTGACCACACCATCTTTGTAGTAATGCTTCCAGCTACCCTTTTTACCCTTATCGTTATTAGCACCAATAGCTTTAATCGGTCCCTCGTCGTAGCGAAGCGTATCCTGAGACTTTACTTGTAGAGTAATGCAGACAAGTACCACCGCAACCAATTCTTTCATTTTCATAATGTGGGTTTAATATACGATCATTGAATTAATAATCGGAATGTCCTACTTTGCAATGTGCGTTTAACACTACTACTTATTCTTGCCGCACCCTTATTGGTTTCGGCACAAGACGGGCGTTTCACCATGGGTGGAAGGCATACAGCACTTTCCGGCACTTCGGTAACATTAGATGATGGCTGGGCAATATTCAATAACCCAGGTGCTCTCGGTGATCTGGAAGAATCCACGGTCATGGTAACCTATCGAAACAGGTACAATATCGAAGGATTTCATGTACGCGGTGGAGGAGCGGTGTACCACCATCGGCTATTCAATGTTGGTGCGAAATTTTACAAATTCGGAGATGACATTTTCAGCCAGCAAATCTTTGGATTGGTACTAGCCAATCGTATACAAATGGTAAGTCTAGGTGCTGGATTCAATATCATCCAGACTTATGTAGAAGGACTTAGTACTAGGCGCGCTGCGGTGCTAGAACTTGGCGGTACAGCTGCCCTTAGCGAACAACTAGTACTTGGTGCACACCTTTTCAATTTCAAGCATGGCCAAGTGCATCCCACAACCATGAAAGCAGGACTTTCCTTTAGACCAATAGATGTGATCATGCTCAATGTAGAGCTGGAAAAACAAATAGATACTCCTGAGATTTTCAAAGCTGGATTAGAATATGCAATCCTCCCAAGCTTATTTATCCGGACAGGTTTGCATGTGCAAGGCAATGAAGTGAATCAATCCTCAGTGAATGGAACTTATGGTTTGGGATTCCTGATCAAAGGTTTTGTCATAGACTATGCATTCACAAATGAGCCTCTAGGGATGGTCCATGAAATTTCTCTTAGCTATCGCATTCTGAAGAAGCAATGAGAAAAATCGCATTGGTCATATGCTGTTTTTACTCTTTAGCCGCTTTCTCACAAGAGCGAGAAGAAATCGATCTAGAGGCATTTGCCGAAAGGCTATTTCAAGTTCAAGATGATGATATAGGATATGAGGATCTCTATGAGTCATTACTATTGAACTACACCTCACCACTCAACCTCAACAAAGCAAATAGGCTGGAACTTTCTAGCCTTTATATACTAAGCCCTGCGCAGCTCAATGCCTTTTTCAAATACAGAGACAACTATGGGAATTTCTTGTCATTACTTGAGCTGCAGGCAATTCCTGAATTTGACCTGACGACTATTCGTGATCTTCGGCCATTTGTAACTGTCTCTGAAAGTCAAGATAGTAGGCCGCTGCTCGAGCGCATTCTCAATGAAGAAAATAACTATCTGCTACTACGCTATTCACGAGACTTAGAGGAAGAAGCAGGTTATCGTGACACTACTGGCGGCTTTATAGGAGATGAAAACACGCTTTACGGTAGATTTAGAGTAAGCCATTCGCGTGACTTTAGCTTGGGATTTACTTTTGAAAAAGATGCTGGAGAGGCATTTAACTTCAATCAAAAACAGTATGGTTTTGACTTCAACTCTTTCCACTTTGTAATACAGGAAAAAGGGCAATTAAAGACACTGGCTCTTGGGGATTATCAAATGCAATTTGGTCAGGGTTTGGTGTTCGGGGCTGGATTTGGGGCTGGAAAAGGTGCAGAAACAGTTAATTCCATTAAAAGAAATTCACTAGGTGTGAGACCTTATGCTTCGGTATTGGAAGCTGGCTTTTTCAGAGGTGCTGCTGCTACCGTCAACTTCGGCTCTATTGATGTCACTGTTTTTGGCTCATCCCTTCTACAAGATGCCAATGTGTTAGCCGCTGATAGCACGTATTCTGATTTTGACGAATTTGTAAATAGCATACAAGCCACGGGTTTTCATAGAACAGCACGTGAATTAAGTACCAAAGACAATATTCGTGAAACTAACATGGGTGTGGTTTTGGATTACAACATCAATAGTCTCAATCTAGGTGTCACGTCGCTCGCTTCTAATTTTTCAAAACCAATTCAAAACAAGCCGAACAATTACAATCAATACGAATTCAAAGGCGCTCAGAATTTTATTGGAAGCCTTTACGGCAATTACAATTGGCAAAACTTTATCCTATTTGGAGAAGTGGCTAGATCTTCATCTGGTGGTATGGGTGGTGTAGGTGGTCTGATGGTTTCCCTCACTTCGAAGCTTGATTTTGGTTGGTCAATCAGAAACTATGCACGTGATTTCCATTCCTTCTATGGCAATGCCTTTAGCGAACGCTCACGTATCATAAACGAAAAAGGTGTCTACTGGGGTATGATGTATCGCCCGAGCAGGCGATATCAGTTTGCGGCGTACTTTGATAAGTTTTCCTCTCCTTGGTTGAGGTTTCGGGTAAACGCTCCCTCAGAAGGCTTTGAATACCTTGGAAGATTCACTTACAAACCAAGCCGATCTATTTCTATGTACGCCCAGTTTCGTCAGGAAAATAAGGAAATCTCCATCGATTCGGAAAATGGCAATCTCAGTGAGCTTACGAGTACAATGAAGCGAAACTATATCTTCAATGTAGACTATGCTGTTGGGCGCACCTTCAGTTTCAAAACGCGCGTACAAGGTTCCAACTTCCAGCAGGAGCAAGTAAAAACAACAGGAATAGCTGTGGTACAGGATGTCAATCTTGAGTTCTGGAAAATGAAACTATC
>JBLIFO010000183.1:0-5912 GCA_047633875.1 Marinoscillum sp.
TGAATGAGTACTTGGAACATCACCGTCGAACAGATGATGATGGTTCGTCAGAATTTATCTTGGAATGACAGGAGACTTTCAGTCTTTGCCTAAACTATGGCGCTTTCAGCCCATAGTGGTTTATTTTTGAAAAAAAGGCACAAAAAAACCCCTGACACGATGGTCAGGGGCAGCAATGATTAAAATACTTTTATAATTAATTATTAAGCAAGCTTAACATCAACGGCATTTAATCCTCTTTTACCTTCTTTCAATTCGAAGGTAACATCGTCATCCTGTCTGATCTCATCGATCAGGCCAGATACATGTACGAAATACTCTTTTTCTGATCCATCTTCTTTGATAAAACCGTAACCTTTGGAATCATTGAAGAATTTTACTTTTCCAGTACTCATTGTAATAAAATATAATAGTGTTAAAAATGTCCCCCAAATGTACGCATTAAAAATTTTAGAAAACAAATGTGGAACAATGTTTGGTTAAGACAATTTGAATCAAAAATTAAGATCATGAAAGCTACCATTACATTATTCGCATTTGTACTACTGATTACTCTTGGATCGTGCTACACCGATACAGTTATTGGACCCTCAGGACCAGTAGGACCCACTGGGCCTAAAGGAGCAGATGGCCAATCAGGCTTTGTTTTTGAATGGGAGAACGTGAATTTCACTGCGCCTAATTACGAAGTGATCCTTCCCTTCCCTGATAATTTTGAAGGTTTGGACTCAGATGTGGCCTTAGTTTATCTGCTTTGGGATAGCTATACCAATGACAATAATGAAGTTGTGGAAGTATGGAGACAGCTTTCTCAAACGATCCTCAGACCTGAAGGAGCATTGATTTACAATGCTGATTTTTCTAAATATGATGCGCGATTGTTTCTTGAAGCCCAGTTTTCACTGGATGACCTGACAGCAAATGCTACGGATAATTGGATTGTGCGGGTAGTGGTGGTACCTGGTGATTTTTGGAACAGCGGCCGAGTGGACTTCTCTGATTATAACCTATTAGAAGAAATTCTTGGATTACCAAAATTACCAGGCGGGAGAAAGACGATTCAAAGAAATTAATTTGAATAGGACAGGTGATTAGAAAGGGAGCTCAATAAGGGTTCCCTTTGTTAATTCAGTAAAGGGCAAAAAAAAACCTATCAAATGACAGGTTCTTCTAATGTAGTATTTAAAAAAAAATCGAATTACGAAATTTTTACATTTACTGCGTTCAATCCTTTTTTACCTTCTTCTACATCGAAGCTTACTTTGTCACCTTCTCTAATATCTTCTTTAAGACCATTTACGTGCACAAATACATCTTGTCCACCGTCATCTGGTGTGATAAATCCGAATCCTTTAGAATCATTGAAAAATTTTACTGTTCCGTTACTCATACTATTATGTTAAAATGAAGTGCAAATGTACGGCTTTTATAGTCTTAGTACCTAACAAAGCCAAAAATTTACCAGAGAAGCTAATTATTTAACAATAGTCAGAGACGCAAAGGCTGGTTTAGCTGCTCAGTTCTTTAATCAATGGAGATAAAGTGCGCGGTAATATCTTGAGCGTATCCCAGGTATTACCAAAGTCCGTATTTCTGATTCTTTAATAACCCCTCTGGCAACTAATCGCTTACCATCTAAGAAAGTTCTATAGATTAATCGATAGCCTAAGAGGCAATAGACAAAGGTTGATGAATCTATAACTTCAAAACTGCTTAATACGAAGATGAGAGGAAGCGGGACAATTATCGATAGATAGTATGGTAGTGTGTTTCTCATAATCTGAATTGTGTGTCACGAATCGTATCTAAAGTTAACCATTTTTAATTCTTCATCCAGCCTGCGATACTTCTCCTTTCTCTCGTAAAAGAAGCGTGGACTTCATGTTCCATTTCATCACTCCTGAAGAAAACTATCTTTCCACCTGAAGGCGAAATATCGATTTGGTCTCCTTTCTTTGGATAAAGAGAAAGTATGCCACCGTCTTCTACTTTCCAGTCTTGATTCAGATATAAGACGATCGAAAATTTTCGTCCTTTTTCGTTTTTGAATTGATCTAAATGCCGCTTATAGAAATTATTTTTTTCGTAAGAAGAATAATGGCTCTCAAAACTTTTGATAGAGGTGAAACATGTTTTGTTCAAGTGAAGAATAAAACTATTGACCTTCTTCAAATAGGTCATTTCAAAGGAATTAGCTGTTAGATCTTCTATCCAATTGATTTTATCACCTCTTATGGAATTGTCTAATTTATACTCAACATTGTTTCCAAAACCCGAAGGTTTCATAATCCGCGATTCGCTTAATCTTTGAATATTGGCACTAAGGCCGATTACAGTGCTTGGTTGTAGGAAGTCATTACAGCACCCGTACTCATTGTCAATGAGCCCCTGGATAAGCTCTTCAAATTGATATTTCTCTTGAATATCCTCGTACTCCATAATTACACAGCTTAACCTTTTACCTAAGTGTATGGCAGTACAGCGAGGATGATATAAAAGACGTCATTTTGCAATTCATTTTATCTTTTTCTATCTAAAATATTTCTGTGGCTCTAACAGTAATCCAATTGTCACGAATAGACTTTTGAGAATAGCCCTCAGAAAAAGTTTAGTTTAGAAATCCCAAGCACTAATAATTGCAATGTTTGCTAAGGATTCTTTATTAGCAATTATTAGATTTAAACTACTTAATCGCTTCGAAAATGTGGTTTTTCATGATTTCATCTGCCTGATTTACATAGCCTGGCCATTCCAGATAGTTCCCTTGGGTAATCACAATTACCATGTTTTGATCAGGGAAGATATTTATGTAATTCCCACCATCACCATCTGCAGATAAGTAGTTCACCCCATTCAATGATCTAAGCCAAAAGTAATAGCTATAGTCGCCAGAGGTTGTTTCTTCTTTTACCTTAAAACATTCTTGAACCCAAGATGCGGGAATCACCTGCTCTCCATTCCATTTTCCTCCATTCAGATACGTAACCCCTACTTTGAGCATATCACGGGGGCGTATGTACATACGTGCCGCGCCCTCTGGGAATCCATCAGGCTGGCTTTGCCACTTGTAGTCTTCAATGCCCAGCTTGCCGTAAAAATGTTCCTGTGCCCAATCGCGCACTGGTGCATCCACGATGTTGGTGACTGCTTTTAGTAAGATATTAGGCAAGGCACTATTATATCTCCATTCGAAACCAGGACCATATCCTGCTCGACTTAAAGCAAACTTTGCAAAATCATCAGACTTCCAAAGCAAAGAAAGGTCGTCCTTGCCCCACTCATCCCATGAAAGTCCAGCAGTCATGGTGAGGCAATCTTCAAATGCTATTTCAGCCTTATTGGCATCATCGAAATGGCTGGCATATTCAGGTAAATATGCTGCAATCTTTGTGTTTACAGGAAGACCCTTTTCATTCAAAGCAATTCCCACGATCGTTCCTGTCAATGCTTTATTCACAGAAGCCACATAATGCTCAGTTGTCCGAGTCCAAAAGATATGTTCCGGGTTGCGATCACGTGTGATGTTATTTTCAAACTGGATCGTATCGTTGTTTCCGTAGAAATATTCCTCCATCACCAGATGATCATCTTTGTAGACAAGCAGACTGTGGACTTGTTTGTATTTAAAAGCGTACATCTTATCCATGAGATTTTGGATGATTTGACGATCCATTCCGATAGTGCTCATGTCAGCTGTCTCTATTCCATCATTGAGCTGAACAGGCGGGTAATAGACATATGAAGGCACAGAATCACGGGTGAATTTGATAATGGCTTTCTCATCATAAAATACATTAGATTCTCGTGGACGATACCCAGAGCTACTCAGTGAAAGCGCTGCTCCCAAATCAGCACCGTTCAATACCACCTCAAAATCTTGACTTCCTAAATCTGCTGCTGAGAATTGAAAATTTCCATTGGCGTCAGTGAAAGTAACCGGTCCGTTTTCAAGCAATTGGACCCGCACATTTTCAACTGGATCTTGATTATAAGCATCCACCACCTGACCGGAGATCGGTTCAATTTTGGATTCCTTATCCGAGCACTTTACAAAAGTGAAAAGTGTAATAATGGTAAAAAAAAGCAGAAATGGGGGTGATTGTTTCATGAATAAATTGGGTTAGGTATTGCCAGCCACTTTCATAACAATTTAAAAATAGGAAACCCACTTACCGAATCATAACATAAGCTTCACAATAACCAAAGAGCCCTTTACTTCTATGTTTGAAAATGGGAGCAGTGATACGCGGGTATATTGGGATGTGAGAACAAATATTGGCATGTAGAATTGACAGCAACTAACGTGAAAAACATTTACCAAATGGCCGGATAAGAAACTATGCGATTGACATGAGATTTGTGTTATTAATATATTGACCTATCAACCACCAACCTTAATATTCAATTGACTTCTCTTAATGTTATAATTCCCTTTAATACCTACTCCCACGAGGTTTCCAATTCACAAAATCAACTATCATATGAAGTCTGAGTATTAATTTTTGTTTATCGGCTAAGGCAATCCATCAAGTACAAATTACATTCATTAATTACGAATGTATCAATCACATCATCGAGTAGATTAAATACCAAGCTCCGACAGCACCTATATATCCGGCTAAGGCAGGTAGTGTTCCCTTCTTGAGATACTCCTTAAATGTCAAAGACTTGACTTGTCCCATAGCTGCTACACCCGCTGCAGAGCCGATGATCAGCATACTGCCACCAGTACCAGCTGTAATAGCAAGTAGAATCCAATAAATGAAATTGATTCCCTCCGGAAGCATTTTAATGACAGCCGATGTGAGGGGCACGTTATCAAACAAGGATGATATTAAGCCTAGAATGGTGTGCCCAACGATGAGCATATTGGGTTCATTGAGTACGTCATTTCCAAATATTGCCAAGGCAATCATCTTAAGAATGCCCACATATTTCAACGCATCCACGGCTAGTAGTATCCCGATAAAGAAGTAGATGGTTCCCATATCTATTTTCTTTACCAGATTTACAATATCACCCGCATGCTCCTTGAGTTTTCCTTTTTTTAATTTAACATCTATCACGATCGCCGCAGTACCTAAGCCAAGTATAATTCCGAAGAATGGAGGCAGGTGAAGAAGATTGATAACGACGGCACTACCAAACGTAGCAAAACCCAAAATTATGAGGCCCCATTGTGTAGGTAGCAATTCTTTGAATTCACGTCCTTTGCGGTCCTCATATTTGATCTGGGAGGTAAGTATGGCTTGAGGAATGATCCAAGCGACAAGTGAAGGTAAGATGCCATAGAACACTATCTGCCATGCTGTGAATTTCTCAGCCAGCCAAAGCATAATAGTAGTAACATCACCCACTGGAGACATGGCACCTCCAGCATTTGCAGCTATAATAGTGTTTATCACAAAGACATTAAAATTCTCCTTCCGAAGGTAAAGGTGTCTCCCTATATGAATCATCACTAAGGTACTGGTAAGGTTGTCCAAAAGGGCCGATGCGAAAAAAGTGATCAAACCAAGAATCCAAAAGAGCTTCCTATTAGACATATCAGATTTCATCAGGTGTGCTTCTACCCATGTGAAAAATCTAAAATGCCCAAGCATTTCCACGATAGTCATGGCACCCATAAGAAATATTACCAGCTCAAAAATTTCTGCGAAAGCATGTGTCAATGGGTAATCTAAGTCCGCTTTTTCCTGACCATATGCGGCTACCATCCACATCAGCGCACCCATGAAAAGTGCTATCCAGTTTTTATTGATATGGGTTTTGTGCTCGAGTGCTATTCCGGTGAATCCCATAGCGAAAATGATCAATAGGATTATAGAAGCAGTAGTCATAATGAAGGCTTTTTGTGGATATAGGAAAAGAGGGGTGGGTTTCTGGGCGCAAAATTAGGCTATTTGGAAGCC
>JBLIFO010000184.1:0-5875 GCA_047633875.1 Marinoscillum sp.
GGATCATTGAAGCTGTAGTTGAAAACCTTGAGATCAAAAAATCACTTTTCGAAAAAGTAGAAAAACATAGAAAACCAGGTACCTTAATTTCTTCCAATACCTCAGGTATTCCTATCAACTTGATGATAGATGGTCGAAGCGTAGATTTCCAGAAACACTTCTGTGGAACTCACTTTTTCAACCCGCCGAGATATTTAAAACTACTCGAGATCATACCTACCAAAATGACGGATCCTTCTATTGTGGATTTCTTTATGAATTATGGTGATCTATTTCTCGGTAAAGAAACAGTGCTATGTAAGGACACACCCGCATTTATTGCCAACAGGATAGGCATATATGCAATTATGTCAGGCATGCATACCATTGAGAGAATGGGTCTTACCGTCGGAGAAGTTGACAAACTGAGTGGACCAGTAATTGGCCGACCAAAATCTGCAACTTTCCGCACGATGGACGTAGTAGGACTTGATACAGCAGTGAAAGTAGCGGCAGGTTTATATGCGGGACTTCCAAATGACGAGTCGAGGGATACATTCAAGCTACCGAGGATAGTTCAGGAGCTATATGATAAAAAATGGTGGGGTGATAAAACCAAGCAAGGCTACTATAAAAAAGTAGTCAAAGACGGTCAGAAAGAAATTTTAGAATTGAACCTAGAAACTTTCGAATATGAGACTAAATCAAAAACAAAACTTGACATCCTAGACAAAACCAAAAACGAGGAAGACTTAAAAGTCCGTCTCAAATTGGCAATTGAACTAGAAGGTAGAGAAGGAGATTTTTACAGAGCTACTTTCTTCGATTTGTTTAGATACTGCACAGTGCGTATTCCGGAAGTTGCCGATGAGCTCTACAGAATAGATCAAGCAGTAGCCGCGGGTTTTGGATGGGAGCTTGGGCCGTTTGCGACATGGGATGCCATGGGACTTACCGCTTGTTTAGAAAAAATGAAATCTATGAATCTCACTCCAGCACCTTGGGTAGATGAGATGATTGCAGCTGGCCATACCTCATTTTATAAGTTTGAAAATGGCAAAAAGCAGTATTACGACATTCCATCAAAATCATTCAAAGTTATACCTGGTACAGAGGCCTTTATCTACTTGGATGCATATAAGGCAAACAAAGTTGTTTGGGAAAATGATGGAGCAACCGTTTACGACATTGGTGATGGAGTATTGAATATAGAATTCCACACCAAAATGAATGCACTTGGAGCGGAGGTTATTGAAGGACTAAATACAGCAATTTCCCTTGCCGAGAAAGATTACAGAGGCTTGGTCATCGCAAACGAAGGTCAAAACTTTTCCGCTGGTGCAAATCTAGCCATGCTATTCATGTACGCTGTGGATCAGGAGTTTGATGAAATTGACATGATGATCCGTCAATTTCAAACCACAATGACACGTGCACGATTTTCATCTATACCAGTAGTGGCTGCACCATCAGGATTGGCGCTCGGTGGAGGTTGCGAACTTTCATTGCATTGTGATGGTATTCAGGCACATGCTGAAAGCTATATAGGTTTAGTAGAAGTGGGTGTTGGTCTTATACCTGGTGGTGGTGGAACCAAAGAGCTTACGCTCCGAGCATCCGATAAGTATATGCCCAACGATCCGGAACTAAATATCCTTCAAGAGTATTTTATGAATATCGCGACAGCCAAAGTAGCTACATCAGCTCATGAGGCCAGAGGAATGGACATTTTAAGAACAGCAGATAGGATCACGCTAAATAGGACAAGACTTATTGCTGATGCTAAAGAGCGAGTATTGGAATTCGCAAATGCAGGCTATACCCAGCCATCTGAGCGAAAGGATATAAAAGTTCACGGTCGTTCTAGTATGGCAATGTTCGGAGCTGGGATTACAGGAATGCAATATGGCGCATACATTTCAGAGCATGATGCCAAGATTGCGCAGAAACTGGCTTACGTCATGAGTGGTGGAGACCTTTCGTCTACGACTCTTGTGAGTGAGTCATATTTATTGGATTTGGAAAGAGAAGCCTTTTTGAGTCTTTGCGGAGAACCAAAAACATTGGAAAGGATTCAAAGCATTCTTTTCAAAGGAAAACCATTAAGAAACTAAAAGTCAAAAGAGAAAATCATGGATGCATATATAGTAGCAGGATATAGATCGGCAGTAGGCCGAGCCAAAAAAGGAGGTTTTAGATTTTATCGACCAGATGATCTGGCAGCAGATGTTATCAAACACCTAGTCAATTCAGTAGAGGGATTTGATCCAAAACGAGTGGATGATCTTATCGTTGGAAATGCCATACCAGAAGCAGAGCAAGGAATGCAAATGGGAAGAATGATATCCTTACTGTCATTGCCTGTAGAAGTGCCTGGAATGATCATTAATAGATATTGTGGATCAGGACTAGAAGCAATTCACTTAGCGTGCGCTCGAGTGCACTCAGGGACGGCTGAGTGTATCATAGCTGGTGGTACCGAATCAATGTCCCTGGTTCCGATGCTTGGATATAAAACCGCTCTCAACTGGAAAATAGCAGATAACAATCCTGAATATTACTTGAGTATGGGGTTGACAGCAGAAGAAGTAGCGATAGATTATAAAATTTCTAAAGACGATGCGAACCAATTTGCAATGGCATCTCATCAGAAGGCGTCAAAAGCAATAGCCGAAGGCAAGTTCAAAGATGAAATAGTCCCAGTAACTGTGGAAGAGATCTTTATGAAAAATGATCAACGCAGTAAGCGATCTTATGTAGTGGATACAGATGAATGCGTACGTGCAGAAACGAATATGGAATCTCTCTCAGGATTGAGACCAGCATTTAAAAATGGCGGACAAGTCACGGCAGGAAATTCATCACCAACTTCAGATGGAGCGGCATTCGTCATGGTTATGTCAGAGAAGATGGTCAAAGAGTATAACCTTAAACCTATTGCAAGAATGGTAAGCTACGCAGCTGCTGGTGTTAGTCCTAGAATTATGGGCATTGGCCCTGTGGAGGCGGTTCCGAAAGCATTAAAGCAGGCAGGCCTGAAACAAAATGACATTGATCTGATAGAACTGAATGAAGCTTTTGCTGCTCAATCTCTCGCTGTGATTCGTCAGTTGGACTTGAATCAAGACATCCTCAATGTGAATGGTGGAGCAATTGCTTTGGGTCATCCACTGGGATGTACTGGTGCCAAGCTTTCTATTTCTCTTTTCAACGAAATGAAAAGAAGGAAAAACAAGTATGGTATGGTTACCGCTTGTGTGGGTGGTGGTCAAGGAGTTGCGGGTATCTATGAGTATCTAGGGTAGTATCAAAATCAATTATTCATAAAAAAATCCCTTATCGTGTTACCACAGTAAGGGATTTTGATTTTATAATCCTCTCCAGATTACGTTTGATGTCTAGTGTATATCAATTGATATTTTTCCAAACATATACAAGTCCCTTTAATAACAAGAAAGGTTGGAAACGGAAGAGAATAAATTTTTAGAAAGTAACGATTTGTTGCTTGATGGCGAATTTCACCAAGCCTACGGCATTTTTTGAGTCTGTTTTTTTCATAAGATTTTTGCGATGTGTATGTATCGTTTGTTCGCTAATGAATAGCCTTTCACCTATTTCCTTCATGGTTAATTCCTGACATATCAATCCTAGAATTTCCGTTTCGCGTTTTGTCAGTGGATTTTTATCATCATTACTTTCCAGGTTATTAATGATTTTTTGATGGAGGGCTTTAGAAACGAGTTGATTGTAATAAAAGTCGTTATTCATGACAGATCTCATAGCTTTTTCCACTTCATCAGGTTCTGAGCTTTTTAGCAAATAACTATGCACTCCAATTTCTATCAAATCTGAAATTAGTTGCAGTGAATTATGCATGCTGATCATGATGATATGAGTGTCAGGAAATTTAGTAACTACTTGTTTGGCTGTTTCCCAACCATCCAAAACGGGCATCTCTAAATCCAACAACAATACATCGAAATGTCGCTCACTTAAAGCATTAAGTGCTTCTTGTCCGTTCGCGACATCTTTTACGTCCCCAATAAAACCAAAAGTTCTAATTAATATAGACATACCCCTTCTAAAAAGAGTGTGGTCGTCCGCCATTAGAACACTGATCTCTGATCCTTCCATTTTTCCTAGTTAATAGTCTAAGATAATTAATAATACGGAGTTGAGAATTTATATACTTTTACCGGGAGATGATAGCCTTGAAACATTTGCTTACTTTATTTTCAATTATCATCTTTTTGGTCACATGTGAGACCAAGAAACAGACTCCAATCTCAACAGAGTCAATAGTTTTCCAAACTACAGATCAGTCAGAGTTGTTTTTCAAAAACATAAGACAGTCATCTTATCGCTTGACGGAAATGAAAACTGCAGGGATTAATATTTTTTATCCTAGCGCTTTTGAAAATGAAGAGTGGATAATTAGACCTTATTTAGTACACAATTGGCGAATAGACAAGGCGTTTCTTATGCTTGAGATTAAAGACAGCCTAATAACACCAAAGTTTGAAATAGGGAAAGTAGAGATTCAAAAATTAGTCTTTATTCCAGAAACGCATTTAGATCAAGCAATTTTTGGTTTGCAGGTTTATAATTCAATAATACAACATGATAGCATATTCGTGTTGGATCATTCAGGTAAACTTTTACCAGTATTTCCGACCAATGAATTGAAAGAAGCATATAGAATTACGTGTGTGGATTTTTTACAGTTGGTAGGTTTATTACAATGAGCCGTTATAATAAACCACTACGCCTCTGGAAGGCGTTTAATTGATAAAATCAGTTAGTTTTGCGTATCTTTTCAAGTCCGTTCAATTCAAAATTACCAGATGAGCAAATTCCCTTTTAAGACCCGCCTCAGCTATAGATTTGACAACTACCTATCTAAAGGTACCATGTCCATGATCTATGGGTTGGGGATTTTAGGTTTAGTCATTATTGTGGTCTTTGGAATTATATTATTGGTCACAGGGCTTCACCCAGATAGCGACAATGATTTTACGATATTTGAATCACTTTGGGTAAATATGACCCATATACTTGATCCTGGTGTATTGGGTAGTCATGAAGACAATTGGCCATTCAGAATGTTCATGATGATAGCCACCTTTTTAGGACTGGTTTTGGTTTCCACACTTATTGGTTTGGTTTCCAATGGTATTCTCACCAAGATGGATGAATTAAGGAAGGGTAGGTCATTTGTAATTGAGCAAGATCATGTGTTGATTTTGGGTTGGTCATCAAAGATTTTCACAATTATATCTGAATTGGTAATAGCAAATGAAAACCAAAAGAGAGGGGTGATCGTGATACTCGCTGATATGGATAAGGTCTTAATGGAAGATGAGATTAGAGACAAAGTAGGGAGTACTGCAAATACTGAAGTAATCTGTAGAACAGGTAACCCTATCGATGTACATGACCTTTACATTGCCAACCCTTTTGATACCAAAGCCATAATTATCTTAGACAAGGATAATGAGAATTCTGATTCACAAATCATAAAAACCATAGTAGCCATAGTGACAAATCCTGAGCGTCGTGAGGAGCCATATCACATTACAGCGGAGATGGAGGATAAGAAAAACCTTGAGGTTGCTAAGATGGTAGGTAAAGATGAGGTTGAACTTATTCTGTCAGACGAGATTATTTCAAGGATCATGGTACAAACTTCACGTCAATCCGGGTTGAGTGTGGTTTATATAGAACTGATGGATTTTGGTGGAGATGAGATTTACTTTATGGAAGAAGTATCTCTCATTGGGAAAACATTCCGAGAAATATTGTTCTCTTATGAGCACTCTGCGATCATGGGTCTTCAATATGGTGATGGCTCTGTTGAAATAAACCCTTCTATGGATACCATTTTCAAAGAGGGAGA
>JBLIFO010000185.1:0-5872 GCA_047633875.1 Marinoscillum sp.
GTAAAAATGGACATTCATGATATACCTTTTGAGGAAAACACATTTGACGTCATCTTCTGCAATCATGTGCTAGAACATGTGGAAGATGACTTGCTCGCAATGCGTGAAATGTTGAGGGTGCTTAAGCGTGGTGGTTGGGCAATTCTACAGGTTCCATTCTTTTATCCTCTGAAGGACAGCACTTATGAGGATAAATCCGTCATTTCAGCCGCAGATCGCGAGCGTGAGTTTGGACAAGATGATCATGTTCGCATGTTCGGTAAAGACTATGGAACTCGACTTGCAAGTCAAGGATTTAAGGTCACAGAGGAAAAACTAGTTTTTGAACTGCCTACCGAAGAGGTCGAGCGTTACGCTTTGCCAAAAGAAGAAATCATCTATCGAGTAGAGAAACCCTAAGACCAAACAACCCAAGAACCTAAATGCCTAATAAAGCTCAATGTATTTGGTGTTCGGGTCAATACCACCGAGTTTTCTAATCCATTCGTAAACCAGACCAAATCCATAGCCTGTCATTTGAAGTATCGTCATTAGAGGAGTCAATAAAGCCACTCTAATCGATTTTGTTTTGATCAAGCTTTCAGCAAAAACAAGTATTAAATAAGCAGAGTAAAACTGTAGTCCCAGATTTCCATATGGCATTGGAATAACCAAAGCTGCTAATACAGAAAGTATTAAACCAAGTGTAAAAACAGTTGGAAACAGGTGAACTAGTCCTATTTGTCCTTTGTGAAATCTGCTCAAATTGATCCTTGCTCTCCCAAAATACATGAGTTGTTTGAAGAATTTCATTGGATTGGTTCTTCGTTTGTGATAAACAAATGCTTCAGGAATCAGCGCAGTTATAAAGCCATTTTGAAGGATCCTTGTGCTGAATTCCATATCCTCTCCCATAAATGGAATGAGATAGCCTTTAGTCTTTTCATATACTTCACGAGTCATCCCCATGTTGAAGCTACGTGGATGATAAGTACCAACATGCGTTTTGTTTCCTCGTATTCCCCCTGTGGTAAAAAAACTTGTCATGGTTTGACTTATGGCCTTTTGAATAGTTGTAAAAGACGGATGCGCAGCATCCGGACCACCAAAAGCATCTATTTGATTCTTATTTAAGTAGCTATTGATACATGCCAAGTATTGCTCAGGTATCAAACAATCCGAATCTAGAACAATAAAATAATCTCCTTGGCACTGCTCAAAACCGGAGTTTCTAGCAAAACCTTGGCCTCCATTCGGCTTGAATAAATAGGTAATCTTGATTTGTTGCTGGTACGATTTTACAATCTCCTCAGATGTGATGGTTGATCCATCTTCTACGATGATCACTTCAAAATCACTAAAGGTCTGTTTGGTCAAAGTAGCCAGAAGTTCATTCACCTCATCTGGCCTATTGTACACAGGCACAACGACGGAGAATTTAGGCATTATCAGAAGTCCGATCAATAATCAAATAGTCGTTCTTCCTCGGATTTACTTGTATGATCATCTCCGCTATGAAACCAGTCAAGAACAATTGAGAGCCTATCACTAAGGCTACCAATGAAAGAAAGAACAACGGCTGATCAACTATATCGCGTACGGGAAGCTGATGATAGATGTTCCAAAGCTTGTCACCGATGATATATGCAGTCACAAAAAGTCCAAAAAGAAATGAAGCTGTTCCTAATGAACCAAAAAAGTGCATTGGATTCTTTCTGAATCGATAGACGAACGTAACTGAAATCAAATCCAGAAAACCATTTAGGAAGCGTTCAAGACCGAATTTGGTGGTTCCGTATTTGCGTTCACTATGCTGAACAACTTTCTCACCAATTCTAGAAAAACCATTCCATTTAGCAATCAAAGGAATATAGCGATGCATTTCTCCATAAACTTGAATATGCTTAATTACATCTCTGTGATAAGCTTTCAGTCCACAATTGAAGTCATGAAGCTCGATCCCTGATACTTTCCGAGTGATTGTGTTGAAGAACTTAGAAGGTATGGTTTTGCCAATTGGATCATGACGTTTCGCCTTCCATCCTGACACAAGATGAAATTTCTCGTCAAGTATCATTGTTACCAAACCAGGAATCTCATCAGGACTGTCCTGTAGATCCGCGTCCATTGTAATCACTACCATCCCTTTAGCTGCATCAAAACCAGTCTGAAGCGCGGCTGATTTCCCGTAATTTCTGTTAAATTTTAAACCCTTTGCACGAGCATCCTTCCCGTTTAGGTCGGAGATTACTTCCCATGAAGTATCCGTGCTACCATCGTCAATGAAAAGCACTTCGAGATCATAGCCTTCCTTATCTACGACAGTACAAATCCAATCAAATAATTCTGGTAAGGACTCTTCTTCGTTAAAGACAGGAACAATGATTGAAAGGGAAATAGGCTTTTCTGTCACGAATTATTCAAATTCAGGGCGAGATTTTTTAGTTATCGCAGATACAATTAGTGAGATTATAAAGCCAAAAAAGACACCTCCAATAATTCCGAATATAAGCATTGCTGTAGGTCCACTAAAGCTCTCTGACATCTTCAGAGCCTGCTCGATTTGAGCGTCTGACATCCCTTGTTCCTCTAGCGTAACGATTTGTTGCTGTTTCACAGTCTCCATAAAAGACGTATTCACATAACTGATATAGATAAAAGTAAATATGCTAGAGATGATAGATGATACTAATGACATCAAAGTACCCAATCCTAATCCTTGGCCGTAGTTCATAAATCCATCCCCATCACGGATAAATTCCTTTTGTGCCAAAAACATAATAACGGCGGCAAAGAGGAGCCCAACCATTCCTAATGACTGATTTGCGGACATACCAGAAAAATCAAGTATTAAAAAATATATGATTCCTATCAATCCGCTAATAACACCATACTTGAGTGCAACACTTTTCATAGACACATCTTTAGATTCTTCCATCGTTTCGTTATTTAGGTTGTTTCCTTAAAATTATTGATATAACTGGGGTAATAAAGAATCCTGCTAATAATTTTTTGACCATTGCGCTTTTGAGCAAATCAACACTGGTGATAGCTGCAATCTCTGCTTTTTGTTCTATCAATCGTTCTTCTCCAAATTCTGAAATAAACACATCTGATCGCTCTTGTAAGAATGATAGAGCTTCTTGTTTGTAAATTTCAATCGCTTCTGGCTCCATCAAAAAATAACCATAAAGACCGATCCCAAATACAATGGCTGCAATGGTATAAATTAAAAAACCCATCGTCATTCCTTGCCAAAAATGAAATACCCCTTCACCATGAAAAGTCTTAAACTCCTTCTGCCCAAAAAATATAAAAAGGCCAAAAAGTATCAAATCAAAAATCAGATGACTGACATCAATAAGCGGATTTGAATTGAAAAACACAGATATGTGATAACTCACTGTGAGGAAAATGCCACAAAGTACTGCGTACTTAATTGAAATTTTGATCATAAAATTGACTTATTCCTATGATAGGAGATCCCATCAAAAATCCCTAGGCAATAGCCTTTCAGCTCAGTGTTTAGCAATGGAGAATTGTTGGATTTAGAAGGATTCGCTTTTCTATCAAACTTCCAAACCAAATTCGGATCAAAAATTGCAAATTTTGCTTTACTACCAACTTCAATATGCACTTGATCTTTTCCCAATATAGCACGTGGGCCATTAGAGAATTTCTGAAGACTTATCTCAAGAGGCAACTCATTGCTGATATATTGCAAGGACGCAAAAACTGTAGGCATACTACACATACCTGGCATAGCAAGATCAAATTCCAATTCTTTAGACTCTATATCTAGTGGTTGATGGGAAGTGACTATTGCATCTATCACATCTTCCCGCAACCCCTTTATAAGCGCCTTTCTATCTCTTTCACCTCTATAAGGTGGATCAACTTTATAGTTTGTATCATAGTCGATTAGATCGTCTTCAGTATATATTAGCTGATTTAGAGCTACATCACAAGTCACCTTTAAGCCTTCCTTCTTAGCTGCCTTTATGAGGTTTACACCTTCGGCAGTACTTATGTGAGTAAAATGAATCCTACCACCAGCATACCTTAAGATATCAATATCCCTTTTAAGACTTATTTCTTCAGAAATCGAAGGTTCTCCCTTCAACCCCAAGGATGTACTCATGATACCTTCATGCATGTGAGCGAATTGAGACAAATGAATGTCTTTAGGTCTAACAACTAGAAGACCATCAAATTTCTGCAAATACTGTAAAGCCTTCAAAAGCAGCTCTCCATTCCAAATCGGATTTAAACCATCACTAAACGCAACTGCTCCAGCATCATTCAAATCCAAAATTTCTGTTAGATTTTCACCAAGGCATCCTTCGCTTACAGCAGCCAATGGATGTATTGTAACTCCTGAGTTAGACTTCCCTTTTAGGAAATTTATATCTGATTTTTTCTCAACTACTGGACTGGTATTTGGCACAATACACACATCTGTGAACCCCGCAAAAGCCGCAGTTCTTATGCCAGAATTGATATCTTCTCGGTGCTCTAGTCCAGGTTCGTTGAAGTTGGCAAAAAGATCAAATAATGAGGGTGTTAAAAGACTCCCACCCAAATCAATAGTTTTTGCATCTTGAAGGCCCTTCCCTATTTGCACAATCACTCCATCATCAATCTTTACGTCGTGTGTTGTCGCATGATATTTTGATGCTTGATCAAATAGTAGAGCATTAGAGAGAATTAATTTCATTTAGAGAACCTAATTATGAGCGACTCTGTGAGAATAAAAACTAAGACCAAAAATAGAGCATATTTCCATAATGCAAATTCCCAGATAGAACTTGCATTCTTGTTGCCAAAATCCATTCCTCCATTAATTTCAGAAACTTTGATATGATTATAAGGCGAAGTGATTCGTTTCAACTCTTCAAATGAATACACCTCAACATTTGACTCAGCTTTATCATAATTAAAAGCAAGCCTTGCGAGCGTATCTCCTGCATAAATCAAATTATAATGCCCTGATTGTTCTAGCTCTTCTGGTATGTCAATTACTAATTCCTTATTATTGATTCGTGCATTTGGATATAAAGCCAATCCATTTCCTATTAGCCTCAAATTATCGGAATTGTACTCTGGAGGCAATTTGGCCATAAATGTTTGTTCGTCAAGTCTGCAATAAAGCGGTTCATTTATCGCATTATTTGCAATCTGATACATCATAGGTACAAATAATGCATGTTTATGCAAATTAGTATTGGAATCATTAAAAACTGTATTCAGCAAATAATCACCATTTAAGTTTTGAACTAAAAGCTTGGATCCATTTTCTAGTTCAATATGAGTTTTAACGTATCCGGCGATTTCAAATATTGGTTTTGCGAAAGGCAATGCCATATTTTCAGGCTTATCGTTCAATACTCCTTTAAATATCTCACTCTCAATTGTCTCACGGGCAAGCTCACTTGACTGTGTATCAACTAAAGTCAGGTTAAATCCATTTATATCAATTGCCGTATTCCGAGAGTTTTCATTTGGTAAATACAATACTTTAGTTTCAATTCTATCAATGTCAAGCCAAGGTGGAGTAGAATTAAATCCATTCAATACAATGAGGTTAGTAGCCTTTAGTTGATCAAAATTCACATTCTCTACAGAATTTATTGATAATTCGAAAAGTTCTCGATTCCCAAATACTGCTGTTAAAAATGAAATCTTAACATTTACATTATTTACAATCAGCACATTTACCTTTTCCCTAGTCGGTATCTGAAAATAAAACTTATTATCAAATGTCAAATATTCATCATTAATGGCCACTTCGTATCTCCCAGAGTAATCCTTATTACTCCCTAAGTCTACTTTTACCAATTTTGACGAATTAGCATTTATTGATATTGATTTAGAAAAAAGTTGAGAATCTTCT
>JBLIFO010000186.1:0-5853 GCA_047633875.1 Marinoscillum sp.
AGATATAAAGATATATGTAAATCCGAAGTCGTTTTTTAATTCATTAAGGAGGTTCAGGACTTGAGCTTGTACAGATATATCTAGAGCCGAGACCGATTCATCACAAATAACCAGCTTTGGTTCCATGACAATAGTGCGTGCAATACCAACACGTTGACGTTGACCTCCAGAGAGTTCATGCGGGTAGCGATGGTAATAGGTTTCATCTAGGCCAACTCGTTTCAATAACTTTAACACCCTTTCTTTTCTGTCCTTCTTCGAAGTGCCGATTTTATGAACTGTCATAGGTTCAATTAATGCCTCACCTATAATAAGACGCGCATTTAGAGAAGAATATGGGTCTTGAAAAATAAGCTGTATCTCCTTCCGAAGCATTCTTAATTCTGAAGGAGGCAAGGAAGTCAATTCTTTCCCGCGATATTTAATACTACCAGAAGTCGCTTTTTCTAATTGTAATATAACCTTTCCTAAAGTGGATTTTCCACAGCCAGATTCACCAACTAGCCCCATAGTTTCTCCCTCAAAAACACTAAAACTAACATCATTGACAGCAGATATCACAGACTTAGATTTAAAAAATCCCACGTTATTGTAATATTCTTTCCTAAGGTTCTTTATTTCTAGTAGCGGTGCGCGGGTATAGATTTTTTTATGTTTGAATGCGCGTTCTTGGGCGGTTACTTCTTTTGGCTTAAACGACTCATCTTTCAGAGAGGCAATGGTAGGTAGTTTTTGTAATCGCTTACTCAACGTGGGTCGTGATGCGAGCAATGCCTTTGTATACTCATTTTTAGGTCCCGAGCCATTTTTGTTAAACAGTTCAGAAGAAATTTCAGTTTCTACAATAATACCTTTATACATAACGATAACACGATCTACAATTTCAGAAATCAATGCTAAATCGTGTGATATAAAGAGTAAACTCATTCCAGTTTCTTTTTGAAGATCCTTTAGAAGCAACATAATTTCTTTTTGAACAGTAACGTCTAATGCGGTAGTGGGCTCATCTGCAATTAATAGTTTAGGTTTGCAAGCAATAGCAATGGCAATCATTACGCGTTGCATTTGACCTCCGCTTATTTGATGCGGATAACTAGAAAAAATTGCATTTGGCCTAGGGAGCTTTACTTTTTCAAAAAGCTTCAGGGTTTCTTTTTTTGCTTCGGAATAAGATAATTTTAAATGCTGCTGAAGAATTTCACAAACTTGATTTCCACATTTCATAGAAGGGTTTAAAGCACTCATTGGCTCCTGAAATATCATCGCTATATCCTTCCCTCGAATCTTCTGAAGTTGCTTTTCTTTTTCTTGGATAAGGTTTCTTCCTTCAAAAAGGATTTCACCTTTAAGTTGGCTTGTTTTTTTTGGGAGTAAACCCAAAATTGCCATGGAAGTCACCGATTTGCCGGATCCAGACTCACCAACAACACCAAGAATTTCATTCTCGTTAATTTCAAATGAAATATCGTGGATGACTTCGACTTTCGTTTTACTATTTCCGAAGGAAATAGATAGGTTTTTTACGAGAAGAATAGAGTTTACTGACATTAAATCAAAGATAAGGTTTTAGAGAATGCCTTCCGAATTTCGTTTTGCATACTGTTTTACTAGCATTTAATATGTAGGAAAAGGATTGTTAATAAAATATTAAATTTTTAAGTGTAGTTGGGCGAAAATTATTTTGTTATTCATATAATACATGTAACTTGTCGATGAATTAATGCATTTAATCGGTAATAACTAATAAATACACTCAAAAATCATGAAAAAAATTAACAAATTTACTTTTTTATTAACCTTGTTCGCTTTTCTGTTTTCATTAGGCGTTACCAATACGATTGCCCAAAATGATAGTCAGCAAAAGAAAGATGTACAAAAACCATCAAACCTCTTAGTTTTAAATACATCCCAAAACTATACACTTCAAAATACTTCGGTCTTGTTCAAAGAAGTTTTATCTCCATCCCCCCAGACTTCTTTTATTCCAATTAAAACAGAACAAGATCAATTAGGCTACGTGCATCAGAGATTTCAGCAATATTACAATGGAGTAAAAGTCGAATTCGGAACATTAATCGTTCATAGCAAGAGTGATGCAGTCGAATCATTAAGTTCTGAATATTATCCGATTCAAGAATTTGATGTAACACCTGGAATTAGCAATACGCAGGCATTTTCGAAAGCAGTAAGTCATATTGGTGCCCAAAAATATATGTGGGAGTTTCCAGATGCTGCAAAGGAAATGGACAACTACCAAAAGCCTATTGGAGAGCTTGTAATTCTACCAGATTTCAATAGCGGAAGAGATGTAGCAGATGTAATATCGTACAAACTAGCGTACAAACTCGACATGTTTGCCACGAATCCAATTAGTCGGGGGAACTTATATATAGATGCGACCAATGGCCAGGCATTATTTTACGATGCAATTATTAAGCACGCCATTAGCTTTGGTTATCTAGGAGAGGCTCAAGTGATTGTTGAGACAGAAGCGGATTTCTGTTCTAGAATTGAAAGTGAAGAAGCTATGATTATAGTTAGTGGAACTGCGGCAACACGTTATAGCGGTAGCAGATCTATTGAAACTAGATTGAGCGGGGGAAGTTATATTTTAGAAGATATAGGTAGAGATGTATATACACGTGATGCGTTAAATCAGGCTCCTGGTAATACTTATCCATATGTGAGCAACTATTCTCAATTCACAGATAATGATAATAACTGGACTTCGGCAGAGCATAACAATTCTGCTAAAGATGATGCTGCTTTAGATGCACATTGGGGAGCAATGATGACATACGATTACTGGCAGTCTCAACATAATAGAGACAGTTATAATGGGTCAGGAGCTCAAATACGTAGCTATGTGCATGTTGACAATAATTACGACAATGCCTTTTGGAACGGTTCAGTAATGTCTTATGGAGATGGATCGTCTAATGGTAATGAAGGTAATGGATTCTTTGATGCCTTGACTTCTATCGATGTGGCTGCACACGAGATTGGTCATGCAGTTACTTCTTTTACTGCAAATTTAGCGTACCAAAGAGAATCAGGTGGATTGAACGAAGGGTTTTCAGATATCTGGGGAGCTGCTGTTGAACATTTTGCTAAAGGGGCCGGTTCGGATGCTAATCCATCAGCGGAAGTATGGCTTATTGGTGATGAAATTGATAGACGTAGTGGTTCTGATGCTTTACGCTCTATGAGCAACCCAACTTCTTTGGGTCAACCGGATACCTACGGAGGAACATATTGGCAAAATCCAAATTGTGGAACACCAACAAATAGTAATGATTATTGTGGAGTTCATACAAACTCTGGAGTATTAAATTACTGGTATTATTTATCTGTGGCTGGTGGCTCAGGTACGAATGATGTTGGAAGTGCTTTTAATGTATCTGGTGTTGGAATGGTAAAGTCTTCAGCAATTGCCTATAGAACTTTAAATACATATTTATCTGCTAACTCAACATTTGCTGATGCAAGAACTGGAGCTATTCAATCGGCAAAAGATCTTTATGGAGCTGATGGTGCAGAGGAGCAAGCAGTTACGAATGCTTGGCATGCTGTGGGAGTTGGTGCTGCATATGGTACGCCTTCCAACTACTGTGCCTCAGCAAGTACAAATACAAATGACGAATATATTAGCCGCGTGCAATTAGGATCAATTGATAATGCATCGGGAGCACAATTCTATTCTAATTTTACAAGTCAGTCGACTGATCTAAACGAAGGACAAAGCTATACCATTACGGTAACCCCAACTTGGACGGGAACAGTTTATGCTGAAGGATATGCAGTTTGGATTGATTACAATGACGATCAGGATTTTGACGATGCTGGCGAGCTTGTTTGGTCTAAAGCAGCTTCAACAAATACTCCAAATAGCGGATCGTTCACGGTGCCTATAGGAACAGCTGGTTCGGCAACCAGAATGCGAGTTTCAATGAAGTACAACGGTGTACCAACGGCATGTGAAACTTTCACTTATGGTGAAGTTGAAGACTATACAGTGAACTTAGGGGGTTCTACTGCGGATACACAGGCACCTAGCAATCCAACGAGTTTAGCTGCTTCAAACATAACGGAAACTACGGCAGATCTTTCTTGGAATGCTTCTACTGACAATGTAGGTGTAACAGGTTATGATGTTTATCAAGGTGCTACAAACTTAGGTACTGTAACGGGGACATCAGATCAAGTAACAGGCCTGACGGCTTCAACATCTTATGCTTTTAGTGTTCGAGCTCGTGATGCTGCTGGGAATGTTTCAGAAGCCAGTAATACTGTAAATGTTACTACAAGTCCTGCTCCAGATACGCAGGCACCGTCAACGCCGGCTAGCCTAGCAGTTTCGGGAGTTACAGATACTACGGTTGACCTTTCTTGGAATGCATCAACAGATAATGTTGGAGTTACTGGCTATGATGTTTATCAAGGAGCCACAAACTTAGGGACTGTTAGTGGAACTTCGTCTCAAATAACTGGTTTGACTGAAGCGACCACTTATTCATTTAGTGTAAGAGCTCGTGATGCTGCTGGAAATATCTCAGGGGCAAGTAATACGGTAAACGCAACAACTACTGGAGGCGGTGGAGGTTGTACTGGAGGTATTGCTTCATTCCCTTATAATGAAAGCTATGAAAGTGGTTTAGGCGCTTGGTCTCAGTCTACTGACGACGACATTGACTGGGCCAGAGATTCAGGAGGAACACCATCAAGCAACACAGGTCCATCTGGTGGCGCTGCAGGCTCTTGGTATATGTACGTTGAAGCTTCAGGAAACGGTACAGGATATCCTAATAAAAGAGCAATCTTAAACTCACCTTGTTATGACCTAAGCAGTGAGACTGCCGCTAACTTTAGTTTCAGCTACCATATGTATGGTGCCTCCGATATGGGAAGCATTGCACTGGAAGCAAGTAACGATGATGGGTCTAGTTGGACGAGTTTGTGGAGTCAAACAGGAAACAAAGGAAATAGCTGGTTGAGTGCAAATATTGATTTATCGGCTTATTTAGGGGAAAGCGTTCAACTTCGCTTTAACCGAGTTACTGGATCCACTTGGCAAGCAGATATTGCTGTCGATAATGTAAGTTTATCTGCCGGAGGTGGAAATACTGGTTGTGCTGGAGGCGCTAGTTTACCTTACTCGGAAAGTTTTGAAAGTTCAATTGGTGCGTGGACACAGTCTACTGCCGATGATATTAACTGGACTAGAGATGCAAATGGAACCCCTTCAGGCAATACTGGTCCATCTAATGCCTCAGCAGGATCATGGTATATCTATGTGGAAGCTTCAGGAAATGGCACGGGATATCCAAATAAGCGTGCGATAATTAACTCTCCTTGCATTGATCTAAGCGGAAAGTCTTCTGCTTCATTTAATTTCAATTACCATATGTATGGTTCATCCGATATGGGGACAATTGATTTAGAAATAAGTGATAACGACGGAGCTTCTTGGACAAGTATTTGGAGCCAAAGTGGTAACAAAGGAAATTCATGGTTATCGGCAAGTGTTGATCTAACTGCTTACGTAGATGGTGGAGTTCAATTGCGATTTAACAGAATTACTGGATCGACCTGGCAGGCTGATATTGCTATCGATAATATTTCTGTTAGTGGAGTTAACACTTTCAACGGTGGAATTTCAGGAGGTGTAAACAATTCAATTATCACAGGAAATTCAACGAGTGATGCTAAATTTAGTATCTATCCAAATCCTGTTAAAGGATCTGTATTGAATGTGGAAGTTTTGGGTACTACTGCAACAGATTATATTATCTATAATATGCTTGGCCAGGTAATCATAAAAGGAGCATACACAGATAGAGTTGATGTCAATTT
>JBLIFO010000187.1:0-5843 GCA_047633875.1 Marinoscillum sp.
GCTTTTCAAAGCCTGTGCAGAGTCTTTGGCTAGTGAAAATGCCAGTCGCTTGGTCGCCATGCAACGCGCGGAAAAGAACATCGAAGAGTTATTGGATAAGCTCAATCATCAGTTTCACCAGCTGCGCCAGGGCTTGATTGATGAAGAACTCTTTGATGTGGTATCGGGATTTGAGGCCATAAAGAAGGATGCTTAAGAAGTTGAAAGAACAGGTTATTCACAAGAGCAACGTGATACCTGTCCATAAAAATCAAGACTGACATAAAAACGGTAATGGAAAAGTCGAAAAATAAAATTGGATTATGGTCGGCAGTTGGAATAGGCGTTGGTGCAATGATTGGTGCCGGAATATTTGCCCTAATGGGACAAGCCGGAGCGATTGCAGGTAAGGCAGTTTATATATCTTTTATCATAGGCGGAATTGTTGCAGCAATTAGTGGCTATTCTTTGGGCAAACTAGGTGTCCGTTTTCCTGCAGCTGGAGGTATCGTTGAATACGTTGTTCAGTCATTTGGAGCAAACGTTTTTTCTGGGAGCATAAGTGTTTTATTGTATTTATCATCCTTAATAGCCCTTTCACTTTTGGCTAAAGCCTTTGGAAGTTATGCGGCAGCCTTATTCAACCTAAAAGGATCGCTGATATACACCAATATATTTGCCCTATCGATAATGGCAATACTTGGAGTCATTCAATTTTTCGGAGTAAAAAAAGTGGTTAAGTTTCAGAATGTCGCGGTTATAATTACCATCGTAATATTAGTCGGATTTGCCATAGTGGGTTTAATCTATGTGAAACCTGAATTAATGGCACCAGCATTATATCCTTCATCCAATAAAATCTTGTTCAGTATTGCCATTACCTTTTTTTCATATGAAGGGTTTAGAATAATTACACATACAGCAGAAGATATTGTTGATCCTGAAAAAAACTTAACAAGAGCAATTTTCATATCTATTGGAATTACAATGGTTATTTACACTGCGTTGGCGTTCGCTGTTTTTGGGAATCTAGAAGTTGACAGGGTAATCGAGGCTAAGAATTATGCTTTAGCGGAAGCCTCCAAACCTGTTTTTGGTGCAATTGGCTTTACTATCATTTCGATCACGGCACTTTTTGCTACCTCATCATCCATTAATGCGGTATTATATGCCACAACTAATATTTCTTATCAAATGGCAAAAGACAGACAACTCCCAGGATTTTTTGCCAAACCCCTCGGATATAGCAGAGAGGGACTATTAGTTAGTTTAGTAATCACTGGTTTACTCATCATCTTTCTGGATTTATTAGAAATAGCAGCTGTAGGTTCCATTACCGTATTGTTTATTCACGCTGTAACTCATTTAGGTCATCTTAAGATTATTCGTAAGACCAAGGCTTCCAAATTTTTGGTTGCTATCGCACTCTTAATCACTCTGGCTGTAATCACATTGTTTTTGATCTATTCTATTCAAGACTCTTACACCATACTCTTTTTGTTTGTTGGGATACTGGCTATATCATTCTTGATAGAAGTAATTGTGAGATTGATTTTCAAAAGGAAAGTGACTAAAAGTATTTCTTAGCAGAAAATTCAAAGTAGAATTTGTGACTTCCCGTACACTCGTTTGTGCCACAAGTGTGATTTAACATCTCCGCAGAGCTACACACGGAGAACGCTGAGAAAAACTGTATTCAGCTTCAATTCCTCGGCTTTCCTTTCAGGTGACGCTTAATAGTGTAAAGGCTTTAATCAAATTGATTACAAGGTCACACAAAGCCATGTGATAGCGGAGTGATGAATAAACTTTACTCCAATATTCTTAAAATGGCTAGCTGCAACCCAGATAGCCTTTGTTATGCCCTAGCCCAACCACGGTTCGTTTCAACATGAACTATGACAAGGTATCAGCGAAACAAGTGTATTTATATGCCAAATGGGGAGTAGCAAAATACAATCTGCAGCTTAGGACACTATCCCACATTTACCTGACCCCCTAATCGAGTAAAATTGAAGGAGACAATCAAGACATATACCAATCAAATATCTTTAATTGAGGATCAAAAAATATTGAATTCTGGCGATAATAGAAATGGCCTTTAAACTATTTTTCTATGAATATTTTTCTCTATTTTACGATTTAAATTTATCCAAATGTTCAAGTCTAAATCGCCACTGGTAGAGTTTGATGAACGTCAATTGATAGAAATGTATCAGGACTTGCCGGTCGCTCAACGTCAGAAAATATCAAATGAATTAGCAAATTCATGGAAGGAATTCCAGAAGAAACACGCTAAAGAAGCATCAAGAAAAACGCATATAGCGAAAGGAAGACTTGTTTTTGAATCTGACCATAAAAAGCCGATTCATCATTTCAGAGTGGAGTTATGGGACAGAGATCTAACTTCACCTGATGATTTCTTAGGACGCTCAGAGACTGATCTAGAAGGTTTTTTTGAAATACCCTATGATCCGCTGGATGCCGGTGCGAACGACCTACCCGATTTGGAATTAAAGATATTTGAACCCTTACATCATTATTCACAAGAGGGACATTTGTCGATTAAGTATATACTCGTACAGGCAATAAAAGGAGAAGATAATGTAACCCGAAAAGAGTATGATTTCCAAACAATATCAATACCCTATTGGGAGTACGACACAAATGCATGTTCACCTCGTGTTTTCGTTCCTGAACATGGCGAACCACCTTCTGGTTTTTCGAATGGACGCTTACTCACTTTGGTGAAAATTGGTGCTCCACTCGAGGTACTCAAAAGAAAGCACTATCTGCAAAACAAGCTTAATCCAAACAAACCTTCTATTGAGGAAATCCAAAATGATTATGGGCTATCTAAAACCATGCAAATGGAGAAGGAAAATCCGGGTAGTTCCAGATCAGATGAATATTTTGGTGACCGGATTTTGAATGGCATGTGTGCCGCTAACCTAGACCGAGACCCTCGCAATCCTGAGCAGTGGTGGATATATCATCAATGGAACGCTTATGAGCAAGACGGTATACATTGTTTACCCAATGTTGATATCAAATTTCAAATGAAAGACGACAAATTGATACCAATTCAAATCAATCTCGCCATAAGGGATAAAGGAGTGACAGAAGCCAATGCCTCCACTACAAAGATTACCATTAATAATAACGAAGGAGAAAAATGGCTCCAAGCAAAACGAATCGCTAGAGTCTCTTGCAGCCTCTGGGCGGAGTTGGAAGCTCATTTGGTCAACACCCACCTCAACTGTGAGCAATATGCAATACCACTTTTTAGAAATGTCAGAAAAAATCCATTCCGGTTCATTCTCAGTCCACATGTGAAAGAAGTGGCATCCATCAACCATGGAGCGAACTCCATGCTCCTAGGTAAAGATGGTCATATTACGAATGCATGTGCTTTGACTGAAGAATCCATCAATAAAAGAATTTTTCAAGCGATGGGCATGCTCGACTGGAAAAATTGGTCACCCAGAAAACCATTTAATGCCGATCATATATACGCTCATTCTGCACAGCTTTACTGGAAAGTTCTCGGAGTATATATTGATCGAATCTTCGAATACTATGATTCTGACATACGGAAATATTGGTTTGAGATCAAACGCTTCTCGGATGATTTGATCGAACATAGTAACCCATTTTATATGTGCAGCTATCTCACCCGAGCGCTTTCACAGGATGATTCCTGGTTCAATAAGGAAGAGAGACCCGACCTCAGCCTGCATCGTGATATTGTAAATGGTAAAACGGCGGCACTCTCTAGGATAACTAATAGCGATGAAGCAGATGATGAAGGAATCGCCAATCTTAAACAGTTAACAAAATATGTAATAATGCATTCCACTTTCATGCATAGCTGGGCAAATAACCAACAAATGAATGACGGTGCTGAAGTGAGATATGCGTCTCTGGGATTGCGCTGGGGAGACAATGGTGTTTTTGTGCCCGAATCGGACGATAGCATTGCACCACACCCGAGGATTGCTTCGGAACAAATTTGGATCAGCACCTTCCTAACTAAAACGAAATTTGGCTTTATCATGAGAAATGAAGATGAGGACATTAACCCTATTTTCCTGGAAACGCTCAGAGAATTCAAAACTGAATTTGATGCAATCGGATTAAACATCGATGATATTCAATCAAGAACCAACATTTGATAAAATAAATGTCAATGAGAAAAAGACCTTCTACCCTTTCAAGAGAACTTGAGTTCCTCCAAATCCCCATCCCAAATATTGGACATCCTAGTAGAGTGGGTTGGAAAAATGAGGCGAATCAAGCCTATGAGGATATTTATGGCAAACCGATTTCGCAAGCACCAAAAGATCTTCCGATCCCATTTCCAAAGGATACTTTCCAAGAGCGTTTCAAACAAGACTTTAAAACTGGCTTGTTGAAATCCATGTTTGCTTTGCTATCATACTTTAAGAAAGAGCGTGGAACCCATCATTTTGGTGGAGTTGGCGCAAAAGGAACTATCCGATATTTACAAAATGATGCCACAAAGAAACTTCCATTCTGCGATTATGACCAAAGCTTACCCTTCGTGCTAAGGCATTCCAATGCTTCTTTTGAGGATGATGGATGTAGTCAGCTAAGAGCTATGGCTTTTAGGGTTTCACTTCCTGATGGACAAGTGCACGATTTTCTTTTGAGTACAGGAGGAATCCTTCCATTTTGGAGTGTTTCGAGTCTTATGAATTTCGCAGGATATCGAAACAAAGTGAAGAACGATGATTGGAGCCCTCAAAAAATCTGGCTTGAGGAATCTCCGACTGCCTTTGTCACGGCCATAGAGGCAACAAGATATGCTCCTGAATCCTATGCTAAAATGTCCTATTATTCGGCGATACCATATGGTATCATTGGAACGAGTGATTTTGTAAAATTCCGAGTCATGCCAAAGGATATGGATAAAGAAAGTGGTTTATTGATTTCCGAACTTCAAAGGAGGGTTTGGATACAGGGTCGATTGGTGGAGCATGACAAGCCGATACGTTACCTAGCTGATGAATACAAAAAACGTCTGTCAGAACAAAAAACAATCGAGTATCATTTGGAGGCGCAATTCAGAACGCTCAAAGAAGAGGATACAGATGAATTCTTCAATTCTGCAAGATATTGGGATGAGGAAATACATCCATGGAAAGCGATAGCCACACTTACTGCAGACCTGCCGCTAGATGAAACAGCTACAGAAGATCTGGCATATTGGCTAGGGAATGTTCCAAATGGTCTGGATTTTATGGAATCAATCAGTGCGGATGATTACAATTCTGTGGCAAGCAGTCGGATAAGAATTTACCCTAGAGCTCAACGCTTGCGAAAGAAAAAGCGCAATTGAGAAGTAATTAAAGTACCACAGCCTAATAGCTGTCACAATAGCGCAGTAAGGCTGTTTTTATGTGTCTTAAAAGATATGGCTATGTTTTGGTGATTTTATAGCCATGTCTTGAAAAGTCTCTACTAAAAGAAGTGAACAGGTGTGATATGAAGCGTTTGTTAAATTTCACCCTCTCCCTATTTGATACTCCTCACCTCGGTTGGTGTCTCACGAATCGAACCAATAAAGCTGGTTTGTGAAGACACAAACCATGACCTAAGACATTTCAATCTTCATATTAATATGCATCCATTTGGTAGGAACAGTTTCCCACTTACTGTTTACTATTTTGTCAAAGTCAATTTCCCGCTTACCCAATTTTTGAGCGGCTTTAGAAAAATTGCCTTTTACGGAGGTAATTTATCGTCCATTAAACCGGAAATATCTATACTATTACTTATAATTTTAGTTACTTTCCTGACGATGCTGGCATTGCTCCAATACAAGATATTTTCATTTGGGA
>JBLIFO010000188.1:0-5827 GCA_047633875.1 Marinoscillum sp.
AAAGCGAAATGCACTAAAGTGCATAGTTTTAACTCCAATTTGAGACCAATAAAATAGCACCTTAAACAGCTTTAAAGGATTATTAACTGGACTCAAGCATTTTGACGGGACACCAATAGCTTAATATTTTGAAGGGTGTGAACCACTTAAAAAACTGATTATCAGTCCTGCTTAGACCAATTATCTCTCAGCCCGATTGTACGATTAAACACCAATTTATCCGGAGTAGTATCTTCATCTACTCTGAAGTAGCCGATTCGCTCAAACTGGACAACATCACCAATTTTGGCATCTTTTAGAGATGCTTCTAGTATTGCATTGTTGTTGATCTCCAAAGAATCAGGATTTAAGTGATTTTTAAAATCATCATCGATTTCATTGAGATTTTCTGTTTGGAAGAGACGATCGTAAAGTCTGATCTCTGCACCCACTCCGTGATCTGCTGACACCCAACCCAATGTTCCTTTTACTTTTTTGCCACTTGTGTCTTGTCCACTTCTGGTCTCTGGATCATACTCGGCATATACCGTGGTAATCTCACCAGCGGCATCCTTTTCAAATCCTGTACACTTGATGATGTAAGCGTATTTCAATCTTACCTCTCGCTCAGGACCTAATCGATACCATTTTTTCGGGCTTGGCGGGTTTTCCAAAAAGTCAGCTTTATCGATGTATAGCACTTTCCCGAAAGGCATATCGCGTGTTCCAGCAGATTCATCTTCAGGATTATTGACAGCAGTCAAATTTTCTACTTTGTCATCTGGCCAGTTGGTAATCACGAGCTTCAGAGGGTCAAGAATACCAAAGACTCTATTGGCTTTTTTATTCAAATCCTCACGAACAGTGTGCTCTAGCACCGCTACATCTGTGATGCCATCACGACGAGCTACTCCGATCTTCTTGATAAAACTCTCTATCGACTCAGGTGTAAAACCTCTTCTCCTAATCCCAGAGATAGTAGGCATGCGAGGATCATCCCATCCTTTTACAAATTTCCCTTCTACCAGCTCAAGCAGCTTGCGTTTGCTTACTACTGTATAGCTGAGATTAAGTCGCGCAAACTCCGTTTGCTTCGACGGGAAAATCTCCAAATTCTGAATGAGCCACTCATAAAGCGGACGATGCACCTCAAACTCAAGCGTGCAAAGTGAGTGCGTCACGTGCTCCAAACTATCCGACTGGCCATGGGCAAAGTCGTAAGTCGGGTAGATGCACCACTCATCGCCAGTTCTGTGATGCGCCATGTGCTTGATCCTGTAAAGAATCGGGTCACGCATGTGCATGTTGGGAGAGGTCATGTCTATTTTGGCACGAAGTACCTTCTCGCCGTTTTTATATTTTCCTTCCTTCATCTCCTGAAAGAGACGTAGGTTTTCCTCTATTGATCTTGATTTGAAAGGGCTGTCCGTACCGGGTACAGTCGGTGTGCCTTTGATTTTATTAAATTCTTCTTGACTCAGATCGTCCACATAGGCCACTTCTTTTTTGATTAGGCCTACGGCAAATTCATAAAGAACTGGAAAGTAATCCGAAGCATAATGCTCTTCGTCCCACTCAAACCCGAGCCATTTTACATTGCTCTTGATAGACTCTACGTACTCTACATCCTCCTTCTCAGGGTTGGTATCGTCAAAGCGGAGATTGCATTTGCCATTGTATTTTTTGGCTAAGCCAAAATTCAAATGAATAGACTTTGCATGTCCTATATGAAGGTAGCCGTTGGGTTCCGGAGGGAATCGCGTCTGAATTGCCTGATGCTTTCCAGTCTTTAGATCATTCTCGATCAGTTGTTCTATAAAATTCAACGACTCTTTCTTCTCAGTATCCATGGGTAAGCAAAATTTGACGCAAAGTAACCTTGATTTGGTCAAGGTTAAAAATTAAACACCTTTAAAAGGAACTAGCCTTAAAGGCTACCCCAACGTGGAGGAATCAAATGAAAAAGGAAGCAGGCTCCGCACATCTTCCACCACCACATATTGACCACTGTGATTGCCCATAATGACTCGAATGGCCGCTGGTTGTAGGGATGAATACTCGAGCATCACCTGTCTGCAACTGCCACAAGCAAATGCATCCGCAGCTTGCTGGTGAGCGTTTCGAGCGACGATTGCAATCGTTTCTATCGGCTGTTTGGTCTGGGACTTTGCTGCAAAAAGTGCCACACGCTCCGCGCAAAGCCCTGATGGATAAGCTGCATTCTCTTGATTATTGCCAGTGTAATAGGTGCCGTCTTCTAGTTGCACGGCGCTTCCAACATGAAATTTGGAATACGGTGCATGCGCCTTGTCCATCGCCGCTTTTGCCTTATCTATCAGTACTTGGTCTTCCCTATAAAAGTCCGAATACTCCAAGATTTTATATTTAATTTCAATGGAATTCATAGGAGTGAATTAATCGAAGATACGGTAACTCATGATTTGATTGACAAAATCCATGGCCGCCGCTGGATAAACGATGATCCCAAAAACGGCTCCATAGATGGCTCCATACAGATGGGCTTCATGGTTGATATTGTCGCTCATATTTCTTCCTTGATAGTAAGAATACACCACATAAATCACCCCGAGTATAAATCCAGGCAGACACAGGATGCCATAAAGGCAAATATTATTGAGAGGAAAGTAAAGAATACTCGCAAAGACCATCGCCGAGACTGCTCCAGAGGCTCCCAAACTGTTGTAGTTAAAATCGTTTTTGCGTTTGATGGCAACAGGCAGGTCTGAAATGACAATTGCCGAAAGGTAAAAAAGGATGTAGACGATAGTGCCACTGCTCCCAAGCACTTGACCGAAAACCTGCTCCACTACGCGCCCGAAAAAGTAAAAGGTGAACATGTTGAAGCCAAGGTGGACATAGCTCCCATGGATAAATCCTGAGGTTACCAGTCGCCAATATTCATTCTTATGAAAGACCAAGTAAGGATTCATAAGGGATTTTTTAAACACCTCAGCTTTGTTGAAAGCTGCTAGGCTGATGATCACCGTGACGATGATGATGAGTATTGTCAATGACACCATATTATTTATCTCGCTTCATTAATGCACGGGCAAAGCCGGCTAGTTCTTCTTTGGCCGCTGGTCTTGCTTCCAGCACATCCAGCAGTGTAAACGCCTCATCAAAATATTGGTTCATCAAGGCTGTGGTCAGTTCTTTGATGCCCAATTCATCATAGATAGCTTTTACAGCTTCTACCTTTTCCGAAGCTTCAAAATCTTTGAAAAGCAGCCAATTGTTGAGGCGAGCTTTCTGATCTCCAGCTGCCAGCTCCAGCGCCTTGATCAATAAAAAAGTCTTCTTATTGGCGATGATGTCACCACCTACTTGTTTGCCAAACTTGGCTTGATCGGCATAGACGTCTAGTAGGTCATCCATTAGCTGAAAGCCAATCCCCATCTTGACACCCACTTCGTAAAGTTTCTTACGATCAGCCTCCAGCATGCCTGACATAAGGGCTCCGTACTCTAGGCTAAAGCCCAAAAGCACTGCTGTCTTCAGGCGAATCATATTGATATATTCATCTACAGCCACTTTGTCCAGCTGTTCAAAATTCATATCGATTTGTTGTCCTTCGCAGACTTCAACCGCACATTTATTAAAAAGTCTTAGAGCTTCAGGAAGGATTTCTTTGTCGAGAGTGAGAAGCATATCATACGCCTTTACCAGCATGGTATCTCCGCTTAGGATTGCTACTGTGCTGTTCCACTTTTCGTGAACGGTGGGCATGCCTCGGCGCAAAGGCGCATCATCCATGATGTCATCATGCATGAGCGTGAAGTTGTGAAAAACCTCCACCGCCATTGCCTCGTGCACCACTTCTTGGGCATTGTCTTTGGTCAACTGATAGCCTAACAACACCAAAAGTGGCCGCATGCGCTTGCCTCCTAGAGACATGATGTATGAGATAGGCTCATAAAGCTCCTTTGGATTTTCGCCGTAGCGTAAGCCCTCTATTTCCTTATTGATGATTGCCTGCAGTTCAGGGATGCTTTTCATGTTGCGCAATTTATCTCAAAATATGCTTTAGGCAGACGAAAGGTTTTATTTGTCTGCATGAGCCAATGAAAAACTGTGAAATGGGGGGATTATTATTTTGCGGTTATGACTGAAGTTGTCATCATCAGCTTGTCGAAAGAGACGACTGAAGACAACTGTTGCAACTCTTCGTTGTGCAAATCGTGTAAAATTAATGTGGATTCCAGCGGGAGATGGCAGGGACCTCTCTGGCGAGTGGCTTCAAAATATAATTAACTTGGGAAAGCGAATACGAAGAACAGTTAAAATTTGAATTGAAAACGAAAACTCCACTTATGAAAAGGCTTACAACTCTTGTAGTATTGATATTTAGTGCGATAGCAGCTTTCGCTCAAAACCCGCTGCGTTTCGAAGAGGAAGTGAATCAACTAACACTTCGCAACTCAGAAATTGATATTGAAAACCCAGTGCTATTTGTTGGAAGTTCGAGCTTCAGGATATGGAAGAATGTTGCAGATGATCTAGGAGATAAGCGTATTGTCAACAATGGATTTGGAGGTTCACACTTTAGTGACTTGATCTATTACATGGAAGAGCTGGTTTTTGCATATCAACCCCGCGCCATATTCATCTATGAAGGAGATAATGACTTTGGAGACAACAAGTCGATAGAAGAAACCATGCGAGATGCAAAGTCAGCCTATGAGATGATCAGGCAAAAAATGCCTGAGGTGCCTGTGTATTTCGTGTCACCAAAGCCAAGTGTCCTGAGGGCACATTTGAGCGAATCGTATATCGTCTTCAATCAATGGTTGAATTATTGGGTACAAGACAAGCCCAATACCTATTTCGTAGATGTGTGGAATCCTATGATGAAGACCGATGGCACCCTAGACGAGTCACTTTTCTTAAAGGATAATTTGCATATGAATGCCAAAGGATACGCCATTTGGACGAAGGTGATAAAGCCGATCGTTGGAGAGATTGACTAATTAAGACTACTCAAAATGTCATGCTGCTTGTCTAAGTAGACATTTTCTCTTCCTCCTGCAGTCGCTCTGTTGCACCGAGTGAGTGATATTAATAGGGCATATTGCCCGACATGGCTCTCTAAGCCAAAGGCTTTTAAAATACAAATTACTCGGCAAAGCCAAGTGATTGCTGCTAAGTAATTAAGTACTATATTAAATAAGAAAGTGCATTGCTAATCCTTTCCAAAATGAATATTTTCAGAACGATCCTGTTTGTTGTCAGTTTGGCTGTAATCGCTTTTCTATCATCATGCGGTAGTTATTACTACTATCCTACACAACAGCATATCTTAAAATTTAAGAAAAAGGGAGATGTAACCATTAATGCAGGGATGGATTCAGAATGGTTTGAAAGTTACGGCATAGGCGGTTCCATAACTGATAATATTGCTTTAATCACTAACCTTAACACATTCCGGAGTAGCAGTGGGGGTAAATATAAGGTTGATGATTATCTGTTAGAACCTGAGATCGTTTTGTACAAGAAATTGAAAAAGAACTTATACCCTGCTGTCAATATTGGATACGGTTTTGGACAGATTGATCGCAATGACGAGGATTTCAAATTAAGCATACAAAGACAATTTATTCAGCCCTCTTTTGGCTATTCCAACGACTATATTGACGTAGCGCTTTCTTCTCGCTTCACACGTGCCAATTATGATCTTTCCATCATTGACGAGAACTCCAATGTAAGAAGGAACAACGATTTAATGGATCTAGGGAATGGAGATTTCTACTTTTTTGAGCCCGCTATCACAATTGGAGCTGGGTACAAGTTTGTGAAATGGAGGTATCAAATGATTTTCGTGAACAAGCTA
>JBLIFO010000189.1:0-5804 GCA_047633875.1 Marinoscillum sp.
AACAGATGCTAAAGAATATGCATTAGCACCAATTCCATCAGCAACTTTACCTGCTTTGGTTCTACCATAACCAACAGCAAGACCAACGGTACCGTAGGCTTGTCCTGGCTGAGGAAGCACAGCAATTTCTACTTCTTTACCGTTTACAGATAATGTCACCGTTTGAGTGGACATGTCCCCTATTTCTATACCCCACTCTTCTACTTGCTTAGGAGAAGCAGTTAAATAATTATCCCAAGTAGCTTTGGTAATTGGATCTGGCATTTCCTGCAACCAAGGGTTATTTGCTTGAACACCGTCAGCAATACTATTATTTTGATAAATGGCCAATTCAAGAGAATCATCCTTAATAGAATAAGTGCTTGAAAGAGCTGATCCAACAGAAGCTACCATTACAGAAGGAACTTCAGCAACAGCCTCTCCTTTTATTTCACAAACACCATCATGAAGACATTTATCCCAGAAAGATCCAAATGTGGTTAATGACGAACCAGTTTTTGGAAAAACCTCAGCTTCCCAAGTGGCCTGAATCAAATCGTAATAATTACCCTCAGCATCAGACCAAGTCATAAACGAATCTTGAGCTTGACGTGAGTTGAAAATATTTTTTATTGCTGGTTGTGAAAGACTGTAGAATCCAGTAACTGGCTCAAAATCATTCCATGATTCTAAGAAGTGATAATCTGGAGCAATCACATTTACCACCTCAGTAGTTTCATCAGGTCTATCAGAAGTAGCTATTTTCAACTCAACTTTAGAAAGCGATGAAGCCAATTGAGCCCCAAGTGGATGGTCATATACTGGATTACAGTTGTAAAAAATAACTGCACCTACATTTCCAACTGAAGCACTACTTACAAATTCAGAGAAGGCTTTATCATCTCCTTTTCTAAGATTTACTGCTTTAGAAGTGTCAATGGTAGTACCATAACTTCCTACAAGCTGATTAATAGCAATTACAAGAAGTTGAATATTAACATCTGAAGAACTTGAAACAACCAAAGAAGCGCCTTTAGTACTTACAAGGTCGTTGGCAGCTTTCAATAAAATTTTAGATTCGCTAAGGCTCTGAGCTGAGATTTGCTCACCACCTACTTTAGAAGCAACAGCATTGTATAGGTTGCTCAAATAGACACCTTCTGCTGACGGCTTGATCGCCACACGATAGTCAGCATTTGCTCCAGTTAAAGAAAGGTTTGACTCAAATGCATAAAGTCTTGACATATCAGTCTTACCACTTGAAAGCTTTCTTCCTGCTCCAAACGCTTTACTGATGCCTGTTTTATTTGGCCATGTTCCTAAGAAGTCTGCTCCGAATGAAACTATTGTTTTTGCTTTTCCAAAATCATGGAATGGCATGATTCGCTTACCAAAAGCCTTATTGTAAGCATTTAGCATTCCGCTAAAAGTCAATTGATCATATGAAACGTGAGACGCTCCATATTTCTCAGTTAACAAGCCTATGGTTTTCAAAGTACTAGGTGAAGCAACACTGTTTGAAACGATAGTTACTTTACCTGATTGAGTAGCTAACCCACTTTTTACAAATTCATCTAATTCAGACCAAGTTGCAGATGCACCATTTACCTTAGGTCCTTCAAATCGCTGCTGATCATAAAGTGATAATACAGAAGACTCTACTTGAGGTGAAGTACCACCACCACTAATTGTTGAAAGTTTATTGCCCTCTAACTTAATTGGTCTGCCCTCACGTGTCTTTACAAGTACACTGCAGTAATCGTTACCGCTTATATATGAAGATGCGTAATAATTAGGTATTGACGGATCAACAGCCGTTGGCTTCTTAACGTAAGGAATTGCTTTTCTTATTGGAGTCTCGCAAGCCGCTAAAGAAACTGCTGCTATTCCAAAACCCATTAATTTAAGAAAATCTCTTCGCGAAGGATCTCCTTCCTCTCCTGCTAAAGGCAGGTATTCAGGAAATTCTTTATTTGCATACTTCTGAAAATCAGCTTTATTATTTAGCTGCTCAAGTCCTTTCCAGTATTTCTTCTTTTCTTTCATAGTACGGAATAATCCATTTAAAGAGGTCTTCTGATTAATAATGGCATTTAGAACACTCCAATCCACCAATATCCTCCACTTTCATGGGCTCTTTGCTTTGTGCATTATGGAGCTCAACCAAATTATCGTAATACTCATTGTCTTTAGAATTGACTTCTGTTTCTCTATGGCAGTTGATACACCAGCCCATAGTTAAGGTTGAGTATTGGTAAACTACGTCCATTTCTTGAATAGGACCATGACATGTCTGACATTCAATTCCACCCACCTTCACATGTTGCGAATGATTAAAGTATGCAAGATCAGGCAAATTATGAACCCTTACCCATTCTATTGGCTGAACATTACTTCCATATTCGCCAGTAGACGGATCGAAATCAATCGCAGAATAAATTTTTGCTATCTCAGGAGAGATTCCGCTTTGTCCACCTACATTCTGAATGGCTGTATGGCAATTCATGCAAATGTTTGCTGATGGTATATTTGCTGATTTCGACTTTCGTACTCCAGTATGACAATATTGACAATCTATCTCATATTGTCCAGCATGTAATTGATGCGAAAACGCAATAGGTTGATTTGGCTGATAACCTTGTTGTACACCTATGGTGAAAGCTCCATCAATAGCAGTTTTAAGTAATAAAGCCACAAAAATGAAAACCACTGATCCGATCACAAAATCGCTAGTAAGCAGTTTTTGTAAGTCGGTTTTTTGATGAACGACTTCAACATCTTCTGTATCTAGCTCCTTCTGATCCTTTAAGTATTTTGTAAGGACAGAAACTATTAAACCTAGTACAACCAAAATCAAAACAAGAATAAAGACTAAAACAACCAAAATGGCAGTTAAATAACTAGATGAAATACCTGAAGTACCTTGATCACCACCTCCAGCAGTATTTACCGCACCAGTGTCAGCTACAGCTACTGGAGCTTTAGCACCTTCCACCTTGATATAAGAAAGTATCGAAGTGATCTCATCATCTGAGAATGGATAAGCCGGCATGGCGGTTTTCTGATACTCCAGCCATAAAGCAACTGCATCCTCATCTCCGCTTTGAATTAATTTTTGTGAGTTTCGAACCCATTTCAAAAGCCATTCTTTTGATCTGCGCTCATGTACATTCTTAAGTGCTGGACCAATAATTTTTTCATTAATCGCGTGACACTGAGTACAATTTGCCTTAAAAAGATTTTCGCCTGCACTCGCCAAAGCTTCATCCGTAGGAATACCATCATCAGAGGCTTCCTGAGCATTGGATATAATAGGAGAAAAGTTGAGTGCTAGTAAGGTAAAGGCGAATAGAACAAAACTGGATTTTCTTAACATGGAATGTGTCTTGGTCAGCATGTAATTTTACCGTGAATTATCAGAAGCCACAAATGTAACACCGACACCACGTATTTCAAAGACGATTTGTAACCTAAAATACTTTAATGCGTGACAAGCGAATATTAACTGAAAAACGCTACTGATTATCAGTTCTTTAACAACAACATCTTCTCTTCTTAATCTCTATTTAGAATAATTATAAATAGCTAAATCAGTATTTTATTGTCCACACTTAGAAATGATGACATAATAGACTTCATTCACAGCGATCACCAGATAATTGATCAATATAATCATATAACAGTTGATGAATTGTCGGTCGGACATTCAATTCATAAATCTTCTTTTGATTCCTATTAGGATAGACTCTATTGGAAAGGAAAATGAAAACCAAATCATTAGCAGGATCAGCCCAGGATAATGTCCCAGTATACCCAGTATGCCCATAGCTCCTATAAGTAGCTGATTCAGCAACACTACTTATTATCGAGTCATATTCTAAAAGAGGCTTATCAAAGGTAAGCCCTCTCCTATTATCTAAATTCGGAAACTGTGCTGTCGTAAATAATGCAACTGTTTCAGGTTTAAGAAATTCAATCCCAGAGTATGAACCATTCTCAACCAGCATCTCCCAAACTTTGGCGACATCACTAGAATTACCAAACAAACCGGCATTTCCGGATATTCCTTTCATCAAAATAGCTCCTTCATCATGGACTTTTCCATGTATTGGAGAATGTCTAAAAAATGTATCTATCTCCGTCGGAACTATTTGATTGATTCCAAATTTTTCCAATGGATTAAATGTAAGAGTAGAAGCTCCCATTGGACGAAAGAAATTATCATTTAAATAATCATTCAAATTCGATCCTGTAAGCTTTTCGACAAGTTCAGGTACCAAGTAGAAAAATATCCCAGAATAGAGATATTTTGGATTTTCGTTAACCTTCTCCTTTTTGATTGTCTTTCTAATCTGTTTATAAAAGTCACTTCGTAAATACATTCCTTCAGACACCTCAAATGGGAATTTTTCGTCTGCTAGAACAGAAAAGTAACGTCGTTTTAAATCACCATTCTTGTCCATGGTGTCCATATAAAACTTTATCCAACCTTTCAATCCTGACTGATGAGAAAGGCAAAGTCTTAAAGTAAGGTCACCTATATCTCTACATTTAAAGCCTTTAAAATAAGTGCTCAATGGAGAGTCAAGATTAATTAAACCTTCTTCATAGAGTTTCATCAGTGCTAAACCTGAACCCATGACTTTAGTCAATGATGCCAAATCATAAATATGAGAAGTGTCAACCATGATTAGGCTATCATAAGTATGATAGCCATAAGCTTGGTGTAGCATCACTTTGCCTTTATGACTTGCATAAACCACACCGCCAGGAAATGCTCTCTGGCTAATTGCATTATTCATAACACAATCAACGTCAAATTGCATTTTTGACAATAAATCAACTGAGTGTTGTTGCGCTAGGGTTGCGTTTTGCGAAATAATTACAACAAATAGCAAAATCACGCTTCTAGTTATCATGCAGGTGCTTAATTTTAAGCTTCATTTTAGCGAACATATGGAAAAGGCTACACATATCGTAATCGATTTTGACAGCACCTTTACAAGAGTAGAGGCTCTTGACGTATTATGTGAGGTCTCTTTGAAGGGTAAGCCGGACGCTTTAGAATCTCTCCAAAAAATCAAAGCGATCACTGATCTTGGAATGGAGGGCAAACTGTCCTTCCGTGAGTCCCTGGAGCAAAGATTGGAGATACTCAAAGCCAACAAATCTCACTTGCCAGAGCTGATTGATAGGTTAAGTCTACAAGTTTCTGAATCCTTTAAAAGAAATAAGGAATTTGTGCAGCATTATGCAGATCAGATCATCATTTTATCAAATGGATTTAGGGATTTCATAATACCTATTGTGGAGCCTTATGGGATAAAAGCCGAGCATGTATATGCTAATGAATTTGTTTACGATCTTAATGGTAATATTGTAGGCTTTGATAGAGACAATGTCCTCTCGTCAAATAATGGTAAGCCTAAAAAAATAGAAGCTTTGAAGCTAAAAGGTGCAGTAGTTGTAATAGGCGATGGCTACACCGATTTTGAAATTAAAAAAGCAGGAATTGCACATAAATTTTACGCATTTACTGAAAATGTAAAAAGAGCAAACGTCCTTGAAAATGCGGATCATGAGGCGCCTAATTTGGATGAATTTTTATACATGAATAACATGAACAGAGCACTTTCATACCCAAAAAGCAGAATTAATGTATTGCTATTGGAGAATATCCATGAACATGGAGTTATTAAGCTTAAAGAAGAGGGCTATAACGTAAAAGTTCATCCAGCTGCGATGGACGAAGATGAATTGATCGAGGCGATTAAAGATGTTTCTATATTCGGTATAAGATCCAAAACACAGGTAACAGCACGCGG
>JBLIFO010000190.1:0-5738 GCA_047633875.1 Marinoscillum sp.
ATTGAGTGCTCAACTCAATGTGAATTATTTCTACTCGAAAGACTTTAGGCTTAAGGAAGATCAGGATTTGGGAGCTCCTTTGCAGGCCATTGTACTGCCTCCATCAGATAGCTACAATGCAGCAAACAACTATCAGTTGATCGTGAGAAGTCTGGAATACAACCCTCTGACTGAGATTAATTTCTCTGACAATCTTGCTTTCAATAATAGTGTGGTGGCAAACCTTGGGTTGAAATATGACATCACTGATGCTCTTTCTTTAGAGCTGAACGGAGGAGCGGATTACAATGCCTCCCGTCAAGAAATCCGTCAGGGGCCAGAAACTAGAGATGGATCTCTTACTGGACGCTCACAGTACGGAGAACAAAATATTCAAAACTACATCTTCAATGGTTGGTTCAACTATGAGCCGGAACTTAGCGGTGAAAACAGCCTTACTGCTATGTTGGGTGTGTCATACCAGGAATCTCAAGCGCTCTCGGATTACCGTGTTGCCAATATCAATAGTGTAAGTGATCTTCAAAATCTTCCTGAGTCCAACCCTCTTTTGAATGTAGTGGACATCCCTGGTCAAGCTAGCCGATTTGTGTCCTCGTTTGGTAGAGTAAACTACTCAATCATGGATAAGTATCTCTTCCAGTTCAGTGGTCGAATGGACGGTTCTTCCAAGTTTGGAAATGAATACCGCTATGGATTCTTTCCTGCGGTTTCCACTGGTTGGAATGTCACCAATGAATCTTTCATGTCAGGTATTACTCCGATTAGTTTCTTGAAACTAAAGGCTTCTTACGGATTAGTAGGAAACACTCCTGATGACGATTTCTTATACAGAAGTAACTATTTCAACGTAAGATATGGTGCTGCTGAAGGGCTCCGATTGGCCAACCTTTCCAACCCAGCACTCAAGTGGGAAACCACTGCTCAGCTTAATGTGGGACTTGACTTTGGTTTCTTTGAAGACCGCATTTCTGGTTCTGTCGAATATTATAACAAGACCACCACAGATCTGCTTTTCCCTGTGCCTGTATCACAAACCAGTGGATTTGCTTCAGTTTTGAAAAATGTGGGATCGATGGAAAATAAAGGACTTGAGATTAACCTAAGTACGATAAACTTTGAAAACGATGACTTTTCATGGTCTACAGATTTCAATATTAGTTTTAACAAAAACACAGTTACTGACCTTGGTGGAGCTGACCTGATAGTGGGAGTAAATGCCTTTCGTGAAAACGAATCAGCTGGTGTTTTTTATATGAGAAAATACATGGGTGTGAGTCAATTAACAGGTGAGGCCCTTTATGACAATGGAGTGGGAGGAACTACTACGGATTGGGAAAGTGCTCCGCGCCAGATAGTAGGTGATCCAAATCCAGATTATTATGGTGGTTTGACGAATTCACTTCGTTATAAAGATTTTGAATTGTCTGCGATGTTCCAATTTGTAGGTGGTGCTGATCTTTATTTTGAAACTGGTGAGTTCCTCGCCAATAGCGGAATCTTAAACCTTGGCCAGCTTTCGACACAATATGACAGATGGTACGCGCCAGGAGATGTGTCCGATTATCCAGCTCTAGATCCTTTTCAGGAAAATACCTTTCCATCCACCAGATGGCTACAGGATGGTAGCTATATCCGATTGAAAACAATCACACTGAGTTATAACCTGCCAGCAACTACTGTGTCAAATTGGGGGATGGAATATGTAAGTGTCTATATCGGTGCTACTAACCTTATCACAATTACAGACTACACGGGATATGACCCTGATGTAAGTTATTTTGATCCTCTAGATGGCGTAATCGGCCAAAACATCAGTCGTGGAATTGACAATTTCACCGCTCCACAGCCTAGAATATTTATGACCGGAATTAAAATAGGACTGTAATCATGAAGACTTTGATCGTAAAAAAAACCGCCATGAAATATTTAAGACTTACTGCAATCGTGCTTTCTTTAGGAACCATGATCTCTTGCGAAAGCCTGCTAGACATAGATGCTGAAAACACAATCAGTGGAGATATCCTGACCGATGAAGCATCTATCCAAAAAGTACTAAACAGTGCTTACTACAATCTGATGGGGATCTATGATGGCGCTAATGGAGGAGAACTTCTCGGAGGAGATTTCAAATTGATCCCAACCTTGCTAAGCAGAAGAAATGCCAACGAGATTTCTTGGGATGATGTAAATGCGCCTCCCTATTCTGATTTCATAGATAAAGACATACTACTGACTAACCTTCGTGTAGAAGCAAATTGGCGCAGAGCATATGAAGTGTTGAACGCAGTAAATAACATCCTATTAAATCTTGACAATATCGCTGATGCCACAGCAAAAGCCCGAATTGAAGGGGAATGTAAAGCGATACGTGGTATTTTGTATTTTGAGATGGTTCGTCTTTGGGGACCACAATATGAAGAAGGTGGAAGCTCTCTAAATGTGCCAGCCATTCCTTTAATTACCATACCCATAATCACCGTTAGTGAAATTAAGACTCCCACATTGGCCACAGTGGGTGAAGTATATGCGCAAGTAAATCTTGACTTGACCAGTGCATCAACATTACTTCAGCCTTTCGGGAAAAACGGAGTTAATATCTCTTATTACGCATGCGAGGCTTATTTGATGAAAGTAGCCATGCAGAAAAGTGATTTTGAAGCGGCCGAATTGCATGCAGATAATGTCATTGAATCTGGGCTGTTTTCTTTGGTCGCTAATCCTTTGCTGGCTTTTAACAACAATAGCAACAGCTCTGAAGATATCTTGGCTGTACAGCAGACGCAAGCCAACACCACAGGCGATAAGTCAACAGGTACTGGACTTACCAATCATTTTTCTTCTTTGACTGAAAGTGGTATCGGAACCATGAGAATTCTTGAGTTCTCTCTTTCTTCAAGCTTTATAGACAATACCCCATTTTTTAGTGATGTAGACATTCGCGGAATGGTAGATGATCAAGTGGACGAACAAACCAGAGCAACTGATATTACCACAGCCTTTTACACCAACATTCTAAACACCAGTGCAATCTCATCTTCAAAATTCATGACCGCTGACAAAGTAATCCCTGTGATCCGCCTAGCAGAGCTGCACCTTGCACGAGCAGAAGCGATATTTGAACAAACTTTGGATATAGATGCTACTGCCCTTGATGATCTCAATGCAATTCGAACAAGAGCTGGACTTACAGAACTTGTAGTGGCCGATTTTGGTGGAGATCCTTATGCTTTTTATGACAGTTTGGTACTTGAGAAAACAAGGGAATTCATGTATGAGGGCATCCTTTTTCATGACTTAAAACGAAGAGCTACTTACTTGGATGGCATCAGAATGGCGAATAATGATCCTTTGGATGATAAATTTATCCTGCCGATCCCTCAAGCAGAAACAGATACTTGGACAGATTAAAAATCATCTTATAATATTTTGAGAAGGCGCTTTTCCAAATGGAAAAGCGCCTTTTTTATCGACTTTCATATTCCATAAATGCACCCTTTTTTAAGATCAATTAATTCGAAATGTGCATTGAACCAAAAACTATCTTTGTTTTTTAAAATAACCTTATGTATTTAGCTATTTGCGGAAATATCGGATCAGGGAAAACTACTCTGGCTAAAAAACTAGGTGACCATTATAAGTGGAACGTTGCTTTTGAAGCAGTTGATCAAAATCCGTATTTAGCTGACTTTTATGAAGACATGGCCAAGTGGTCTTTTCATCTTCAAGTTTATTTTTTAAATAATCGATTTGGCCAGGTTAAAAAAATACAAGAAGGAAATATCTCCACCATTCAAGATCGCACGATCTATGAAGATGCTTACATCTTCGCAGCAAACTTATATAAGTCAAAGTTTCTCAATGAGCGCGATTATGAAACGTATCTCACACTATTCAATTCGATGATTCAGCATGTACATCCTCCTGACTTGTTAGTTTATCTGAAAGCTGATATGCCCAAACTAGTAAGCCAAATTCAAAAGCGTGGGCGTGATTATGAAAATGCCATTCGGCTTGATTACCTTAAAAATTTGGATGAGCACTACACAGATTGGATAGGTAGTTACAAACTTGGAAAGTTGTTGATTGTTGATGTGAACAATATGGACTTTTTAGCTAATCCAGAAGATTTTTCAAATATTGTGGAGCGCATTGATGCACAGGTTCACGGTCTTTTTTGAGTTTATAAAAAGCATTAAAAAAGCCCGTCATTATCTCGAATGACGGGCTTTTGTTTTTAGTACGCTCTGTGAATTAGTGCTTCACGAATACTTTGTAAGTCACTACCGTGCCTTTGCCCTCAATGGTGTCTATGAAGTGGAGTAGATATACGCCCGATGGCATGTCTTCTACTTCGATACTGATCTCTCCATTGTAGCCAGGCTCTACTGGTGCTTCGTATAGCGTCTGACCATTTAGGTTCGTTAGTCTCAGCACTACGCCCTTCGCCAACATCTTCGCATAGGTCACATGCATCTCTTTATCGGATGGGTTAGGATACACATTCAAGTCCTTGAAGTACTTCCTGAAGAAGCCCAGTTCAGCGATCTTCTCTACCACAATACCATCTTCTGTTATTGTAGCCTCCAGCGTGAAGCTGTTGCTCTCTTTGCCATCTGCTCCGATCTCAAACTCCACAAAAGAGTTCGGATCCATCGGGATACCCGGGAACTCAATGTTGAAGCGATACAAGCCCGGCTCTATGTCCGTGAAATTGAAACGACCTTCATCATCTGATTCTACATAAGCGTACAGCACAAAGTCTCCTTCTTGGTCTATTCTTCCTGCTCTTACAAAGCGTCGCATCGAACAACCTGCTTTCTTAACCTTACGGCGGGCATCAACCCTATTGTTCTCATCTTCTCCTTGGTCATCATCAGCAAAATCAGACTCTAAAACTCCCCCTACTCTTCCACCATCAGGTCTCGGAGGAAGTGGCGGTGGAATTTGAGTCATGTTCAACTGCTCTATTCCGTCTGCTCTTAATATGAACTCCTCAGCCTCTGTCCACAAGTCTGTGCTCGGATAGTAAGTCGGCATGAATGGTTTCAATACTTTCGGAGCAACAGCTATCAGGTAATCTCCCAATAAGAGCTTCTCGAAGTTGAACGCCTGTGCGTTTCGGCCCCTTCCGCCTTCTACCACTTGTATCGTATCATATGGCTTCCCTGGAACGGTCACTCTCAGTGCATATGCAGAGCCGTTTATATAGAAGCTACCAGCTAAATCAATCGCTCTAAACGTCAAATCCGCAAATGCCATCACTTGTTGCGTCCTACTTGTCAATGTCAGTCCTGGCACCAATGCACTCGTAGTTTCAAGTGTGTAATTACCCATAGACTCATAGCTAATTCCTGTGATTTCATAGGTGCTGCCTGTTGCGGCAGTGATCACTGAGTCTGTCGAGATATCATTTGTCAGCTTCCACTTGTAACTATTTGCACTACCGCCGACTGCTACCTTGATCTCTTTGTTCGTGGCTACTCTGATCGTATCTCTTGTAGTAAGGCCAATTCTTCTTTGTACACTGTAGTCTATTGTACCTGTCAAGTCCATGTTTGGCTCTAGGTCGTCAAACTCTAGGTTGTTACCTGATACATTCACACTTGTCAGGTTCTTCAGTGCGCTGAAGTCTGGGATACTCTTGATTCTATTACCCGATAAATCAATGGTCTGTAAGCCTGCGATATCTAAGATGTCTTCTGGTAGATCGCCGATCATATTGTTGCTCGGTAAGCTCA
>JBLIFO010000191.1:0-5703 GCA_047633875.1 Marinoscillum sp.
GGAGAGACAAATCAAATAAAGACTTGTTCAGGGGCTAAGCCATTTTTTTGAGATCTCCCATAAAAAATATCTCTCTGGAGCCGCTTTTATCAATCACATGCACATGAAAATATAATGAGCTGAGATCATTGATAAAACCTCCATGCACATTGGGCTTCTGATTGATGAATCCACTAATCCCTGCGATTACAAAATCCCTTAATTGTTGAGAGGGGATTCTGAAAAGTCTACCCTCTTTCTGATCTGAAATCTGAACTTCAAATGCGTGTGCTAGTGCAGCATTCTCATATGAAACCTGAATAGAAAGGTTATCCTTCCTTATGACAGTTACAGCCCCCTTTACGGTTGCTGAAGTGGAAATAAATTTTCCCCTGTAAGTACCCGCTAATTCCGTCGTGAGGTCTAGTTCCATTCTAGAATAAATGTTGACTGATTAACTAACGAAACCAACTATAAAAACTTGAATGGGAATTTTGTGCGACTGAATGGGATAGGTTATACGTGATCTATGCTAAACTTTGGTAATTGAACTGTAAATGTGGCGCCCTTCCCTTCAGTGCTATCCACTTTTATGGACCCATTATGATCATTAATAATTGCATAACAGATGGCCAGACCAAGCCCAGTACCCTTACCTACTGGCCTAGTAGTAAAGAATGGTTCAAAGATTTTACTCTGAAGATCCTTTGGTATCCCGTGACCATCATCTGAAAACTCAAGCGTAACACTATCCTCCGACTGAGAACATCGAATAGTAATAGCTCCTTTATCTGATATGGATTGCTGCGCATTATTTATAAGGTTGAGAAAAACCTGAGAAAGCTTTCCAGGATGACACTTTATGTTAGGCAGGTTAGTAGAATCCAACTTGATTTCTATCCGATCCTTCAAATTAAATTTTACCAAATTGACAGTAGATAAAAGCACATCTTTCGGATTTGCCATCATCATGCTTGCCACTTCAGGTACAGCAAATGTTTTTAGATCTCGCATAAGCTCATTCACCTGATAGCAGCCATCAGTAATGCCTTTGAGAAGAGCATCAAGCTCATTGAATAATTCAGCAAATTCTTCGGATTTCTCTTCACTTATATTTACCTGCTGGAGCAACTCTTGAATTTCATTCAGATCTCTTTTTATAGGTGACACGTTTCCTGCTACAAAGTTGATTGGGTTATTGATCTCATGAGCAAGACCTGAAGTCAGCTGACCCACTGACGCCATTTTTTCGGATTCTATAAGGAGCATTTGAGTGACCTTTAGTTTTTCCAATGTTTGGGACAAATCCAGGTTTGACTTTTCAAGGGCCAAGGTGAGCTCCTTATGAGAGGTAATATCGTGTTGATGGCCGAGTAGATATTTCTCAGAACCAACTTCCAACAATGATTTGTGAATCTCAAACCATCTGACACTTTCGTTTTGAAGCTGATAAGAAACCACAGCATGATGTGAAATGCTTGTGTTTATTACCTTCTTATCCTCTTCCAAAACCCTTTTGGTATCTTCCTGATTTGGCTTATCCTGAAAAGGAGTTTTTCCAAGTAAACTCTCACTGCCATCTCGGAAAGACTGGGCCATTGACTCATTTATAAGGATATATTTATGATCTAGATCCCTTACAAAAATATGGCTCTGCAATCCGTCAATTATCTTCTGAAAAAATATACGCTGATGATCGAGTTCTTTGGTTCGCTGAACTACTAGCTCTTCAAGATGTTCCTTGTACTTATTGAGCTCTTGTTCGGCCTTTATCTTTTCAGTAATATCATAGATGCTGCAACTAAGTCCTGTCACTGAGTCGTTTTCCCCATAAATTGGGCTGAATAACAGGCTATAATAATTTTCAAGTAACGTTCCTGTTATACTAAAATACTCACCGGCCAGAGCTCTATTAAAATGCTGCTGAAACCTCGAACCATACGGCTCTGGAACAAGACCGATTACAGAAACCCCTCTGTCTATATTGGGACCAAAGACGGTCTCCATCTCCCTTTTGTGCTTAGAATTGAAATGTGTATAACAGAAATTTTTGTCGAGTGAAAAAATACTGGCCAACTGAGGAAACTCCAATAATGAGCGGATGGTCGAAGAATGGGAAATTAAATCTTCCTTCTCTTGATGGCGCTCAGTATTTACAAGCGTAAAAAAATTCTTTACATAGATGTATGTGCGCCACCCCCCCAAAGAAATAGCTAGAAATAAAGAGAGTACAAGCGCTAAGAGATAGATACCTCGGCTTGTATCTATATTCAAAATGTCATTTTCCAAGCTTAAAAAAATGAGCAGCGCCATTGATAAAATGACACTGCTCATAAAAATGAGAATAATATTTTCCGGTTTATAAATCTTGAACATTGAGTGTTTAAGATAACCGAATTATATCATCTATTAAAGATATTTTGCTTCAACTATATAATTCCTCATAGTACTGAGCTGCCATTCTATTGCTACCAAATTCAGGCACAACGTCCTTCATACCGTTCCAAACTATCTCATTCCATTTCTCAGACTTGTCGTAATAAGTCGGCATCACAGTAGTTTCCAAAATATGATAAAGACTTTCGTAATCTGCACGATCATGCTCCTCCATGCTCAATTTCATGCTAGCCGGAGGTATCACAAAGCTGTTTTTGCCATCTTTTGCGAACTCAGGTATCCATCCATCATAGGTAGACAAATTCACAGAGCCATTCATTGCAGCTGTCATTCCACTGGTGCCCGATGCTTCACGTGTGATTCGTGGGTTGTTTAGCCAAATGTCAGAACCTGTTTTTAAAAGCCTTGATAGCTCCAATTCATACCCAATTAAGACCGATACATTCTTTCTTCCCTTACTGAAATAATGCAATCGGTTGAATGTGTCTATTGCACCATGATCCTTAGGATATGGCTTGCCTGCCCAGATTATTTGAATTGGTTTTTTGGTATTGGAAAGAATCTTCTCAAATCTGTCTAAATCGCTTAGCAACAAGTCAGCTCTTTTATAGCCAGCAAATCTCCTGGCCCAAACTACAGTAAGCACCTCAGGATCAAAAAGTTTCCCCGTTTGATCTGCCACCACTTTGAAGAGCGCTTTTTTCAATTCTTTTTTACGACTGTCAAAAGCTTTCACATTGCCTTTTTCCATGGCTTTCAAAAGCTCCTCATCCTGCCAATACTTGGTATTTTGAGCGTTGGTGATAGGGATAATCTTACTCACACCCGAGTAACCTTTCCACATATCTTTTGAAACTTTTGCGTGAATTTTCGATACAGCATTGGCGCGGTTAGCCATACGAAGTGCTGCTACTGTATAGCTGAGCATGCCCCCGTTCACCGTCTCCTCATCCAATTCCTTCGCAGTGAGTTCTCTTCCGAAAAAGCCCATTTTATTCAAGAAATCGCCCTCACGCTCCTCATTTCCAGCAGTCTCAGGTGTATGCGTAGTGAACACAAAATTCTTCTTAGTGTAGCCTTTATCTCTTAAGTAGTAAAATGCCGGTAACCCATGTCCTTCATTAAGGTGATAGATATCTGAGCCTCCAAGCTCTTCCACTATTTTGGCTCCACCTATACCCAATACAATGCTTTGCGAGATCCTTGTAAGATCATTCGCATCGTAAAGTCTATCTGTAATTGTCCGAGACAAATGGTCATTTTCTGGGACATCAGTACTCAGGAAATACATGGGCACAGTTCCGAAAATCTCAGGTTTCAAACAATAAGCTCTTACATGAACATTCTCATTATCTAGTACGCGTATCATCACCTGAACACCAGTATCTTCTAAGTAGGTATGTTCTTTTTCTATCGATAAAGTATCCAAAGAACCATCAGCTTTTCGTCCCTGATCGTAGTATCCATACTTCCAAAGCATGCCAATACCGATCATATTTTGCTTAAGCTCATAAGCACTTCGCATGTGCGAACCTGCCAAGAAACCTAGACCTCCAGAGTATATTTTTAAAGTTTGATCTATCGCAAATTCCATACTGAAATAAGCCGCCTTTTTCTTGTATTTAGTATCGGGCGAATAGGGATGATACCACTTATTATATTGAGTCATGTATATAAATTCTAATTTAGGAAAGGCCGAAAATAATATTTTCGGGATAGACCTAGGGCTTTATGGTGTCTTTTTTTGAGGAAGATTTCTTCGCAAACGGTTGTTATCCAAGTGAGAATTAATGCTCGGGCGTACCCACTTCAGTTCCAACATGAAAAAGGGCATCTCCCCTATTGATAACGGGGTTGTTATTGAGTGCGATCACATGGCCAACTACAGTAGATTTTATTTTGGTTTCGTGAGCACCATAAGGATCACACACCTCTCCTAGTACGTCATTCTTTTTGATAGCCGAGCCATTTCTCACGAAGGAATAATGTAAACCAGCCACCTTCGCTCTCACCCATGAGGACTTTGCGATTGTTACAGTTTTCTTTGTGGGAACGGGTGCATCTTCTCTCATATTCAAGTGTTTCATCACCCTGAGCATGCCAGCTATACCTTCATCTATCGCATTCTTTCTGAGTCTTAAAGATTCACCGCCTTCATAAACTAAAATACGCTTATTCAGTTTGAAAGCTTCCTTCCGAAGCGATCTATCCCTAAAGGGCGCATCCAAAATAAATTTAGTTCCAAACACATTAGCAAGCTCTAGATTCTCTGGATCATCGATTTTCACACGAATCTGAGGTGCGTTGTTGATGCGACTGCCGCCAGTATGAAAATCAATGCCATAGTCGATATGTGGGATAATCTCAGACATAAGAAAATGAGCTACTTGACTTGCAAGAGAGCCTGTTTTTGAGCCTGGGAAAGACCTATTGATGTCCTTACCATCTGGTACATCTCGAGAGAAGTTGATGAAACCATAAATGTTAATAATTGGAATACAAATCACCGTACCACACTGGACATGGTGCAGTTTATCACGAAGTATACGCCTCATGATCTCCACTCCGTTGATCTCATCGCCGTGCATGCCTGCCAGCAACATCAATGTGGGGCCATCTTTCTTGGCCCGATGTACGATAATCGGGATATCTATGGTAGTGCCTGACGGTAAACGAGCAATATTTACTTTGATCTTTTTGCTCTCTCCGGGAAGTACTTGTGTGCCATCTATGATCATGATGCATGAAGTTAAATGATCTCGTATAAAATAGAGTCTATGAAATCTCTATTTAATTATTCTATCCGATCATACTGGCTTTAGATAAAGCGAAAGACTCCATCAGAGTGGGTATAAATTTTTTGTTAGGGATTTGGTTGAATTTTTGGCTCACTTCCAGCTCTAGTCCGATGTAAGTGCCTTCTGGAAATTTGGATCGCAAATAAGTTGTGAAACCATCGTCAGCACCTTTATAAGGCTCATTGAAGCGAAGATCCAATTTGGGCATGGATTTCAAAATTAGCTCGTGCCAAAGTGCGCAAAATTCAGTTTCGAGTCTTCGATATTCATCAAAGAGTAGCCCCACTTCGACCTCTCGTTTTTCACCAAAAAAATCTGGTGTGAATGTGTGTACTGAAAGATGTACAACCACATTGCCTGCCTCCAACATTTTTGCAATCTCCGATTCTATCTTTTGCCGGTAAGGCAGATAATAATTTTCAATCAAATGGGTTTTATCAACATCAGAAAGCGCATCAGTCCATTGAGAGAAAAGTTTGGGATGATCTAAGGAACGATTGACTTCTATCAATAATCTAGTATAGTCATA
>JBLIFO010000192.1:0-5689 GCA_047633875.1 Marinoscillum sp.
GCATTTGTAGAAATAACCGGCACTTCGCACGCCATAGCCTCTAAAGCAGCAAGGCCAAAGCTTTCTTTTTCAGAAGTCAACACGAAAAGGTCAGCAACCGAAAGGACTTCCTCTACAGCTTCTAGCTTACCAAGAAAACGCACATCATCGATGTTGCACATATTCCTGCATAATTCCTCGATACTAGAGCGCTCAGGTCCATCGCCTACAAGTAGAAGTTTAGATGGTACCACTTTTCTTACTTTGTTGAAAACTGCCACAACGTCCTGTACACGCTTTACTTTTCTGAAGTTAGACGTATGTACAATGAGTTTTTCGTCATTGGGACAAATGGCTTTTTTGAAGTGATCTTTCTTTTGCTTTTTGAAACGTTGCAGATCTATAAAATTTGGAATCACGGCTATGTCCCTTGTAATATCGAAAAGTCTCAAGGTATCTTTTCTTAAATCCTCCGAAACTGCAGTCACACCATCGGATTGGTTGATGGAGAAGGTTACTACAGGTTCGTATGTAGCGTCTTTTCCTACCAAAGTAATGTCCGTACCATGCAAGGTGGTGATGACAGGTATGGTTATTCCTTTTGTTTTGAGTATCTGCTTGGCCATATAAGCTGCCGAGGCATGAGGAATGGCATAGTGCACATGTAGAATATCTATTTTCTCATGCTCCACTACATCCACCATTTTACTAGCTAATGCCAGTTCGTATGGTGGGTAGTCAAATAAAGGATAAGACTTTACAGAGACCTCATGGTAATAGAGGTTTTCACTGAAAAAATCAAGTCTTGATGGTTGTGAGTAGGTAATGAAATGAATTTCATGTCCTTCTTTAGCTAGGGCTTTACCCAGCTCTGTGGCTACAACGCCACTACCACCATATGTGGGATAACAAACAATGCCTATTTTCATATCGAATGCAAAGGTAAACGCCATCCGATACCTTTTGTTTTCATTTCTTCCATTTGGAGATCAATGCCTCGTACACGACATCTTGTAGCCTTGTGCGGATATCACTATTGATTAATCGGTAGTTATTGGAATTAGGGTAAACTCTATTAGACAGAAAGACAAAAGCCAAGTTGTAAACTGGGTCTGCCCATACCATGGTGCCAGTAAATCCAGTATGCCCAAAACTTTCAGGTGAGGCAAGTTTAGAAGCATTTCCGCCGGTCTCACTGTTTTTGTCCCAACCAAGTGCACGTCGATTGTTCGGATAAAATTGTCTATTGAAATAGGCGATGGTCTCCGGGCGTAGGTAATCTTGTCCGCCATAGTTTCCTCCTTGTAGCAGCATCTGCATGATGGCCGTGAGATCACCAGAGTTTCCAAAAAGACCCGCATGACCCGCTATACCTCCAAATACTGCTGCATTTCTATCATGTACTTCGCCCCATATGAGCTCATCTCGGAAGTAATCATCATATTCTGTAGGAGCTATTTCAAAGCGTTGAAAATTGCGAGTGAGTGGGTTGAAGGTAAGGCGCTTCAAGCCCATTGGTTCATAAAAATTGACGTTTAAATATTCATCAAAAGGTTGATGAGAAACTCTTTCTACTATTTGATGAAGCATCATAAACCCAATGTCACTGTAGCGATAGAAAGGCAAACTGTCATAACTGAGCAAAGGAGAACTCAAGACCCAGCTCTGTAATGTGTCTTTTAAGCTAGGAGAAGGTCGAACGCCATAACTTCTGATATCTGCTATTTCAGCAGCTTCATTCTGATAATAGAAAGTCTCCATGCGATCCGCTGAAATCAGCTTTTGCCAAAATGGAATGTATGATCTGAGTCCTGCATTATGCGAAAGCAGTGCTCTTATCGTAATGTCTTTTTTATTAGATAAACCGTATTCGGCCAACCACGTGCTAATTGGAGCATCTAGATCGATGGTGCCATCTTCATAAAGTTTCATGACAGCAAGTAGCGTACTCATCACTTTGGTGAGAGAGGCAAGGTCATAGAGCGTAGCGTTATCTGTTGCGATCAGACTATCGTAGGTCAAATAACCGTAAGCCTTAGAGAGCACTAAAGATCCATCCACCGCTATCGCTAATTGTGCCCCTGGTGTGCATCCAGTCTCTATGGCTTCCTGCATGATAGCCTCTATTTTCATCAAAGCGACCTCATCAAGACCTACCATTTCGGGGGGAGCATGTCCAAGTACACCATTGCTTTTTATTGATAGATTTTCAAATCCTTCAATTTCACCAAGTGGAAGCTGTCCAGCGATGGACCAAGCACCAAATAGTTGCTGAGGAAGTGTATAGTTGTGGTTGTAATTTCTTTGTTCATAAAGCAACGCTGCGTCAACATAAGTGAGGTGCGAATTAGCTGTATTCCTCGCTCCGATATAGATGAACTGACGATCATGGTTAAAAAGCTCTGGGTCAACCTTGGATATTCCATCGATGATTATTGGTGCATTACTTTGTGAAATATCTAGCGCAGTAGTCATCACATAGGTATAGTTCCGGAGTGCATTCGCAAATGAACCATAGGGCTGATCTGTGATCAGGCAAATGGAATCCGACTTAAGTGGAAAAACACCTCGTTGCTTTTGGAGTGGGATCAGCGAAGATTTTACAATAGCCACTGACAGCTGTTTAGGAATTCGTTCAGGATAAGTCAAGTTAACTGACGAAGCGGTCATCTTTAAACCTTCTTTGATTTTAGATTCACAGTCGGTTTTTTGAAGTATTTTCTTGGAATGCCGCTCCAATTTGTCATTGATCTCTTCTAGGTCTCGAATTTTAACAACCATGAAATCATATTCATCAATGGCTGAAATGATACCCTTTTTATTTAATTCAGGCTCTATACCGTACGCTTCAACCGTAGTGAAAAACTTAGGGTCAAATCTGAGAAAGGCTTCCAAAGTTTGATCAACAGGCTTGCTTTGGTATTTATTTTCTGGCAATACGACCTTGTCTATTCCCAGCTGCAAACAAGTTTTTTTGAAATAATTCATATAAGTCTGAATAACTGATTGATCTGTGATGGCTGAGAGTGTAAGCAAATCAGGAAGGTCCCATTGATCTGGCACTAGAGGATTCATCCTTGCATCGAGTTTTACTACTAGGAGCCTATTATCTTGAAGAATACTTTTATCTAAAGGATAATCGATGAAAATCCCATTTTCAGAAGGGATAGTCTTATTTGGTTCGGCTTTTATAAGCACGAGACTAGAGACTTTTTGAAAAGAGGACATTTGCTGGTAGACACTGTCCAGATATTCCTCAGAAGTCCCTTTTGCAAAGGAATTCTGGAACAAAATGACCAATGATAGGATTGACAATATGACTTTCGCGAAACGCATTGAGCCAAATTAAGGTTAACTTTGGGGCATCCCAGCACCTTTCGGAAAATTTTGGTGTTGAAGGAGTTGAAAATTCGATTAAAAGGCTGTTAATCAAGGTAAAAATTACCGTTCAACGCCAAATAATAAAAATTGCAATTATGAAGTTTCCGTCTTTTATAAAGGTACCAAATAACCGCCAATTCGGGATCAATCCACGGTATTACGATCCTGTAAGAGAGCAGATCAAGGAAAGAACAGCATACATCAAGAGTCAGATGGATGGTGAGTCTAATGAAGACTTTGTACCTAGAAATATTTCGTTTGAAAGGCGTGCAGAATCAGTCTCACTTGCGTCTATGCTTCAATTACTCATAGCAGCCTTTTTGGGTCTAATAGTGGTCGGCTGGTTGTTTTATGGTAATCAGATTTTCCATGTGCTGTGGTTAATAGTTCCGCTTTATCTCTTTTTCAGAATCAAAGGAAAAAGGGTTTCTGAATAAATATGGAAGATATAGTCTATTTATTACCTGATAGTATAGCCAATCAAATTGCGGCAGGAGAAGTGGTTCAGCGACCAGCCTCTGCAGTGAAGGAGCTATTGGAAAATAGCATAGATGCGGGTGCATTAAATATCAAATTGGTAGTGAAGGATGCCGGAAAAGCGCTCATTCAGGTAATAGACGATGGTAAAGGTATGAGCCTTACCGATGCGAGAATGAGTTTTGAGCGTCACGCCACTTCAAAAATTCGTACAGCGGAAGATCTTTTCAAAATCAAAACAATGGGGTTCCGTGGTGAAGCCTTGGCATCTATAGCTGCCGTAGCTCAGGTAGAAATGCGGACCAAAAGGCGAACTGATGAGCTAGGTACGCTGCTACAAGTCGAGGCTTCTGAAGTGAAAAAACAAGAACCCACTTCTACCAAAGACGGAACTATCATCAGTATCAAAAACCTATTCTACAACGTACCAGCCAGACGCAATTTTCTAAAATCTAACCCCATTGAGCTTCGTCATATCACAGATGAATTTCAGCGCGTGGCTCTCGCCAATCCTGAAGTGGCGATGACGATGACCAATAATGATCTGGAGATGTTCAATCTGGAGGAGGGGAAGTTGAGTAAGCGCATTGTGCAATTATTTGGTAAAGCCTATCAGCAGCAGCTAATACCATGTGATGAGGCAACTGCGCATGTAAAACTGACGGGATACATTGGGAAACCAGAATTCGCCAAGAAGACACGAGGCGAGCAGTTTTTCTTCGTAAATGGACGCTACATCAAGAACAACTATCTGAATCATGCCGTGTCCACGGCATTTCAGGGATTGATCAAAGACGATTATTATCCTTTCTATGTGCTATTTGTAGAAATGGATCCGCTCCATGTGGATATCAATGTGCATCCGACTAAGACAGAGGTGAAGTTTGATGATGACCGTATGCTTTATGGTGTGATCCACTCTGCCATTCGCCAAGCACTTGGGACTTTTAACGTCACGCCATCATTGGATTTTTCTACCGATGTGAATTTTGAGCAATTCACCTCAGAAAGGGATAAAACCTATACAGAGAGGACTTCAGCCCAAGACAATCGCTATGCCCAGTTCAAAAATATAGATGGCAACCGTGATCATGCGAAAAACTGGGAGGCACTCTATGACCTTGCAAAGCGAGAAGACGTCATTCAAGATGATCAGCTAAGAAGGGAAGCGCCCAATCAGATCATCACGTTTGAGAGCAGTATGAATGATGCGATCGAGGCGGAATTCACACATTCAAAGAGTTACCGATTACATGGAAAATATCTTATACGTCAAGTCAAATCCGGCATGACGCTCATAGATGAAAAAGCAGCCTTCGAGCGAATCTTGTACGAACGATTTGAAAAGAGGCTAGCTTCTGGTGGTGCGTCACAAAGCAGTCTTTTCCCGACACAGATTTCATTGAACCCTTCGGATTATTCCCTCGTTATGGAAATTAAATCTGAAATTCAAAATTTAGGATTTGAGTTTTCGGAAATGGGCCAGCATATGGTAGTGATTCAGGGAGTGCCTGCGGAGCTGACCAACTGCAACGAGAAGGAGGTTTTTGAGGAGTTGATAGAGCAGTTCAAATACAACAAGCGTGAGCTAGGCCTTGTCGGAAAGGAAAACTTGTGCAGGGCTTTGGCTAAACGCACGGCTGCCATAAAATGTAAAAATCTGGGTGACGAAGAAGCAGAACAATTGATAGATCAGTTGTTTGCTTGTAAGCAACCCAACTATACGCCTGACGGCAACCCAACCTATAAATTAATTAGTTTAGAAAAAATTAAAAGCTGGTTTAGTTCATGATGAGACTCACACCTATGGCCAAAAATATCCTGATAGCCAATATCGTGATATTTGCAATTC
>JBLIFO010000193.1:0-5642 GCA_047633875.1 Marinoscillum sp.
GATGAAATTCAGATCGAGCTAAATGGTAAGTCATTAACAGTGCCATTGGATGCTGATGCTCTAGAACCTACCTACTTTATTTCCCTTCCTGAGAGACTCCAAGGGGCGCAAATAACAACTTCATTCTCTGTTGCCATCTATATTATTGATAGTGAAGAAACTCCTGCAATTGAAGCTAGAAATTCTCGGGTTGCACAGGGTTGTGACTTGGGCTTTTCGGCTATTCCTCAATCCGAATGGCGGGCAGGATTGGCTCCACCTAATTATTCAAGGTCATTCACCTCTGTAAGCCATGCTGTAGTCCACCATGCTGCAGGTTCCAACTCATCTACAAATTTCACGCAAGTAGTTCGCGACATCTATCTCTATCATACCCAGGTAAACGGGTGGTCGGATATCGGCTATAATTATCTCATCGCGCAAAATGGCGATATCTACAATGGGCGCGATCCAGATGGAGGACCACAAGACAATGTACTTGGCGCACATTTTTGCGGAAGCAATTCGGGCACGATGGGTATATGCCTTCTTGGAAATTATGAAACAGCGACACCTACAATCGCTACTTGGGCTTCACTACAAAATATCATTGCATTTAAATTGGATAAAGAATCGCTTGATCCTTTGGGGAGCTATCCTCACGCTTTTGGTTCAATTGGGAGCATCATAGGACACAGAGACGGTTGCAGTACACTCTGCCCAGGACAGAATGTTTACAATAGAATAGCCTCTTTGCGTACTTCAGTAAATGACAGACTTGGTGACTGTGAATCTACCCTCTCTTTTTCATCAACCACCTTGACCATTAATGCAGGTGAGCAAATCACATTCACCAATTCCAGTACGGGATACGAACAATACGAGTGGTATTTCGAAGGTGGTAATCCCTATTCCACCAACATGCAAGAAGGTGATGCGATCACATACAATTATCCTGGTGTGTTTGATGTTTTGTTGATAGGCATGACAGGAGACTTAGTGGATAGTTTAAAATTTGAAAATGCTGTACTGGTAAAAGGCGAACTATCTATTTTCCCTAACCCTGTCTCAGCTGGCAAGAAACTCAGCTTTGCCGAAACCGCCCCCTTATCGAAATTGGAAATATTGGACAGTCAAGGATCGCTGTGCTTTTCTCAAAATCTCGTGATTGAAAATCAAGTGATCATACCATACCTAAGAGCTGGCGTTTATTTCTTAAGGCTTTATTCCGAAGGAGTCTGGAAAACGGAGGAGTTGATCATTAGATGAGCTAAAAGGTTTTACGTTCAAGGCTCAATAAATTAAAGATCACTCAAATTAGTTCCAACCATTATTAAGTAAGGTTTAAGCTTGATGAGAAAATCGAATTTCCGTATCAAGCATTATTTTCCTTACATTTACTCCTACCCCTATTATTAGACTTATCGTTACCTTATATTATCGTACAAACCAGAAAATCATTGCAAATACCTTCAGAAAAACTTCTCGAATCTCTAAAAACATACTTTGGCTATGATGCTTTCAGGTCACTACAGCACGAGATAATTGAGACAGTCTTAGCCGGACAAGACTGTCTGGTAATTATGCCTACTGGAGGTGGTAAGTCAATATGCTTCCAGCTTCCTTCTCTACTTTTTGAAGGACTGACTTTGGTGGTATCTCCTTTGATTGCGCTAATGAAAGATCAAGTAGATGGCTTAAATGCGAATGGGATTGCTGCAGGCTTTTTGAATAGCAGTCAGGAACCAGAACAGCAACAAGCAATTATAAGCAGCATCACTAAAAAAGAACTCAAACTGCTGTATATCGCCCCAGAAAGCTTGTCCAATTATGCACATTTACTGAATGCGGAAACCATAAGCTGCATAGCAATTGACGAAGCACACTGCATCTCCTCGTGGGGTCATGACTTTAGACCCTCCTATCAGCAACTAGGATTTCTAAAGCAAAAATTACCGAGTGTGCCTCTGATAGCTTTAACTGCTACAGCAGATAAAGCCACCAGACAAGACATTCTGGATCAACTGAATATCCCTGAGGCCCAACAGTTCCTAAGCTCTTTTGATCGGCCAAATATTTCACTGGAGGTAAGACCGGCTGAAGATCGGATAAAGCAAATTTTGGCTTTCATTGAAAAAAGACCAAATGTGGCCGGCATCATTTACTGTCTCAGCAGAAAATCCACAGAGGAATTGGCTGATAAGCTAGCCGCAAAAGGACTCAAAGCCAAAGCTTATCATGCAGGCTTGGCTTTTGCCGATCGGTCGGAAATTCAGGAAGATTTTATCTACGACAAGATTCAAATAGTGTGTGCAACAGTGGCCTTCGGTATGGGCATAGACAAGTCCAATGTTCGCTGGGTCATCCACTACAATATGCCCAAAAACATAGAGGGTTACTATCAGGAAATAGGTCGAGCAGGTCGTGATGGGCTTCCTTCTCATGCACTATTATTTCACACTTTCGCCGATGTTGCCCAACTCAAGCGCTTTATGGAAGATGCTCCCAATGCTGCCATGCAGCTCGCCAAACTTGATCGGATGAAACAGTTTGCTGATGCTACTTCTTGCAGAAGGAGGATTTTACTCAGCTATTTCGGTGAGTACATCGTAGCGGACTGTGGTGATTGTGATGTCTGCAAGAACCCTCCTACTTTCTTTGAGGGGACCATTTTAGCACAAAAAATCTTATCCACAATAGCCCGGTTAAACCAAGAGGAGGCACTTGGAGTAGTGATAGATGTCATGCGGGGTTCGAGAAATGCTCAGGTGCTTGATAAGGGATACGACCAGATCAAAACTTATGGTATTACTGCGGACATTTCTCAAAGAGATATGCAACATTATGTAGTTCAAATGATCAATCTAGGCCTTGCCGAAATTGCATTTCATCAGGGAAATTCTTTGAAGCTCACTGACCTGGCTAAAAAAGTACTCTTTGAAAAACAAGGGGTAGAACTCACAAAACCAATCCATAAAGATGATACCAAGGAAAAGTCCAAGACTAAGCCAGCAATTAGCGATTATCAAACAGGTGAGCTATTTGAAGAATTAAGAAAACTCCGTACACAAATAGCTAAAGAGGAAGGTATTCCGCCTTATTTGGTATTTAGTGACAAATCGCTCCGTGACATGGAGAACTCCTTGCCAATGAATGAAGCTGACTTCATGCGTGTAAATGGTGTTGGCCAACGAAAACTAGAGGTATATGGAGATCGGTTTATTGATTTGATTGTCGGGTATAAAGAGAAGAAATGATTGAAATTTCGAGGGTTTGGCTTCATGCCAAATACCTAAAACACCAACGACCCGAAATCTACCCCCTCACTATCTCAGCCAAAGCTTCCACCCACATCGGGTCACTATTGAGGCTTTCTACCAAGTCCCATTGCTCTCCTCCTGCCTCCATGAATTTTTCTTTGTATTCTTGGCCCACTTCTATAGTAGTCTCTAGACAGTCCGAAACGAAAGCTGGGGAAAAAGCCAGCACTTTCTTTTTACCACTTTTCGCCAAATGCTCAAGTACTTCGTCAGTGTACGGTTTAATCCAGGGATCTCTACCTAGTCTTGACTGGAAGCAGACAGTATATTGGTCTTCAGTCAACCCTAGCTTTTCAGCAAGTAATCTGGTGGTTTGAAAGCACTGAGCTCTATAACAAAACCGATTCTTCTTATGAAATGTATTACAGCACGTTCCAAGCTGACATTGATCTCCAACGGATCCTTTACGGATCTGCCTTTCGGGCAAACCATGATAGCTAAAGATCACATGATCATAGTCTGCCTGCTCCAGCCACTGTTGCCCATTCCTGCTAATAACTTCTAAGAATTTTTCATTCTCTAAAAATTGAGAAGTGAATTTGATGTCTGGTATTATCTGCCAACTCTTGGTAATCTCCATCACTTTATCAATAACGGAACCAGTCGATGCAGAAGCATATTGAGGGAAAAGAGGGATGACATGGATACTACTCACATCCGCGTCTTTCATTTTTTGTAATTCTGACTCAATAGACGGGCTCTGATAACGCATGGCATAACTCACTAGGTACTGCTCACCCAAGATTTCCTGTAAAGGAGCTACCAAGTCCTCAGTATAATATTTAAGAGGTGACCCACGATCAGTGAAAAGTTTTCGGTATTCCTTGGCTGATTTGGGTGCTCGGAATGGCCCAATGATCAAATTCACCAAAAGCCACCTGGGAAAAGCAGGAATATCGATCACGCGCTTGTCCATGAGGAATTCCTTCAAATACTTCCTTACATCAGGAACGGCAGTAGAATCAGGCGTTCCCAAGTTGACTAATAGAATTCCCTTCACGTTTTTGGTCATAGTGGATTTATTGAAATACGTTGGCCTCCCAGATGATCGCGGCATATATCGCAAATCGCAAAAAGCGAGAAGTAGCTATGTAGAGAAACTTCCTGTACGGATATTTGACAGTCCCCATGAGCATACAAATTCCTGCGTAGGGCAATGGCGTAAATGCAGCTACAATCACTAAGAAACCTCCAAACCGGTTGACATGTTTTTCAAATTTTCCTAAATAATTCCTCTGAAGCGTTCGATATAGTTTGGTGGTACTAAAATGCGAGCCGATGTAATAACCAATAATGCCAGCGATATATGACAAGATTGCAAAGCCGGCGATACTAAATATGTATTGGATGACAAGCTCATCTCGGAGTGCCCAGATCATGAAGAGCTCTGGCGGGATGATCCCAAATACTGTCTCAGAGACAAAAAATATCAAGTAAATGAGTTGTGGTTTATCATATAAGGAGCCTAAAACTCCCTCCAAGGTAAAATTGTAATTCGCTTTTAAATAGAAATAGCCACCGACAATCACCCCCAGCCATATAAGCCCACGTACAAGGTTTTTCAAGAAAAATCTTGTACGCGCTATTGCTTCCTGCTGGTTATCTGACCTCATTTTTAATCTATGCTCTCGGGGTTAATTGACTCGGACGTAAAGTGAAGAAAACTATTCGGATTTTGTGCCTTGAATATCTTTATCCAATTTCTTCTTAGCTTCCTTTTTCTGATAGCGTACCTCCCAGTATGGATCATTGAGCTCTGTATATTTTCCGTAGAATTGTGTCAACATGATTTTAACCGTATAGTTCAATCTATTGACAGCATCTTTAAAATAATCCTCTCGGTTTTGAGGGTGGAAAATGAAAAACTTTACAATTGGAAAGGCCGATGTTCTAAAATCTCCAAGTACTTTTTTGACAGACATATTATCCTCCTCCATTGACTGTATGGCTACTTCACTAGCCGCAATGAGTCCTTTGAGTAAGTCAGCATATAAAGCGAGCGTAGGCGATTCTTGTTCTGCATAATCAGCAACTACTTCTTCGCAATGTGCTTTAAGGATTCTCAAACCTGGTAGGCTTTTTGCCGATTCGGTAAAAATATCTGGCTGCCAAAGTATCTCTCTAAAAGTATAAACCGATGGCAACAGCTCAGTATCATATTGACCGTCACTACGCAGCATCACCAACACCTCTTGAGAAATATCCTCCACTATCACATCCCCTGCAACAAGGCGATATGACCAGCCTTGCTCCTCAGAGTCTATCAGTTCTGAAAAATTCCATATTTCACTCAGCGCTATCTTCATAGAATAAGGCCTCAAATTATTCAAATTCATTGATACC
>JBLIFO010000194.1:0-5587 GCA_047633875.1 Marinoscillum sp.
ATGAAAATATACAAATTTCTTTCTATCCTCATAGCATCCACCATATTGATGAGTTGCTCGGTAGTCCGCCAAGGTGAAATAGGTATGAAGCGCCGCATTGGGAAACTAGATCAGAATATCATCTTACCAGGCGCAGTGGGCTACAATCCATTCATTACCCGTATCATCAAAATGCCCATCCGTACGATGAATATGGAGATTAGCACAAACCTTCCTTCCAAAGAAGGACTCAATGTCACTGCAGTTATCTCAATACTCTATAGAATAGTCCCCGAGAAGGCACCCTCGATTGTCGAGAATATTGGAGTGGGCAATGAAGTCAATGTGATCGCCAGTGTTTTTAGATCATCGGCGGCAGACGTGTGTTCACGCTTTTATGCCAAGGACATGCATTCTGCCCAAAGAGCGGCTATTGAAAAAGAAATCACCGTACAGATGGCTTCTATCCTAAGCGCCAGAGGTTTTGAAATAGAAGCTGTCCTAATGAAAAACATATCGCTACCTACCGGATTGGCACGAGCTGTAGAGGAAAAACTAGAAGCAGAGCAGATCGCTCAGCGAATGGAGTTTTTACTGGATCGTGAGAAGCTTGAGGCACAGCGAAAAATCATTGAGGCTGAGGGAACCCGTGATGCCCAGCTGATTATATCTGAAGGATTGACAGATCAGATAATTAAGTGGCAGAGTATAGAGGCTTTCAAAGAACTGTCCCAATCCCCGAACGCAAAAATCATAATGACTGATGGATCTACGCCCATGCTCGTAAATCCAAATCTGGAATAGGATAAAGGATAAAATAAGCAATGCATGAACTAAAATTTCATGTACAGAGGTTGCTTTCTTTTCTCATATTTTAACCGAAAGTCGACCGAAAGGGACAGGGAGTGTAGATGATATACTTGCATGTAGGCGCATGGGATGCGCCTGCATCGCTAGTCTCAAGGCCGATCTGACCAAAATAAAAGTGAAACAATACTATAACCTTAAGAGGCAGAAATTAATAATACCTAGAGATGACAACAAAGGAAGTAACCCAAGAAAAATCTGAAAGGCTGAAAGCACTGACCGGCTTTAAAATACTCGATATGCCTCCAAAAAAGCGATATGACAATATTACCAAGTTAGCCTCGGAAATATACGAGACCTCCTTTAGCGCAAATCACCCTACTAGATAAGGATAGACAATGGTTTAAATACAGTGATGGGGCAGAGTATAAATGAGCTACCTTGGGAGTTGCGCTTTTGCACACAAACCATTCATGAGTCGAATGGCATCATGGTGGTTGAGGACTTGACCTTGGAGAAAAGGGTTTGACCCAAATCCTTTTGTCCAAGAAAATCCCAAAATGCGTTTTTATACTCGAATCATTTTAAAAGGCTCTACCGAAGCAGCTATTGGTGCTCTTTGCGTAAAGATCTAATTGAATGACCACCAGATCAAAGCACTGGAGGTAATATCCAATGTGGTGATGAAGCTTAGTGAGCTCAATAAAAAAATCGTGGTGTTTAGTGAGTACCCTCAAAAGCCTCACAATAAAAATATTGTTCTTAAGATTTTGATGGATATGTGGCTGATGATCTCAAAGCACCACTGACAAAAATCACCTTCAATTTTAAATTACCTGATTTTAATCATAACAAAACACTCGTCAAAGAAGCTAAAAAGCTCGTAACTTTTCTAACAAAATCATCAAGGGAATTGGCAATAATGGTAGACGAAATACTTAAACGCGCTACAGCACAGGTCAAATCATAGAATAAAGGGAATCAATAGATCCAGGGGAGCTGAAAGAAACCACTCATCTACTGCTAAAGCCAATAAAATAAGAATACCAGAAAGGGCTGAATATTATCACAAATCACGCGGTTTTGCGCCAGATACTTTTCAACCTAATCTCTAACTAAGAAAAATACAATAACAATAGAGAAGTGAAATTTTCCGTCACATATAAAGATCTCATGAGTCATTATTAGTTTAGCTTCTCTTATAATGGTATATGTGTTGATAAAAAATAGCGCAGATAAAAGATCTGAGGATTTTGAGCCCACAAGCGATCCGAGAATTACCCAAAAAACATATGGCATTGGACTCGCTATGGTGAAAGCCTTGGTAGGAAAATTTGGCGGTGATATCAAAGCATTACCTAGCCAGATAAAGGGACTATCATAGCGTTAACTATTGAGAAGTAGCATAAAAAAGAATTCGATTGTGAGTTATGGAAACAGAAGATTTTCAAAATATGGACCGCAAACAAGCACTACTTTTAGAGGAAGCTAACCAAGCCATATTTGAGCTATTTTAAAATTCTGGTTCGAAATAGCTCATGTATAAATAAACCCAAAATGTATGTCACCACATACTGCCATTATCAGCATACTCTATATTGAGGACAATCCTGGGGATATAATTCTGATTAGAAAAGTACTGGAACGATTTTCTGGCATCAAAATTACCTCTGCTGCTAGCTTAAGTTCTGGTAGGGAATTACTCGACCAAGGTGGGTTTGATTTGATCCTTTTGGATTTGAATCTGCCAGACAACCATGACCTAACAGGACTGGAAACACTCTCTAAAGAATACCCAACCATACCAATTATCATAATTTCAGGAAATGATGATAGTGAGGTGATCAGCAAGGCAGTAGCTAAAGGCGCTCAAGACTATCTGCTTAAGTCAAACCTGGAATCAGAATATATCTTCAAAACGATCGACTACACTCTTGATCGATATCGCCTTTTCCAACAAATCAAACTTAAAGAGCTCGAATCCCGCCAGATATTAAGCACCATAAGTAATGTAATATTCAAAATTGGAGTTGAGCCAGACAACCAGTTTCGCTACATCTTCGTGAACCGTGCGTTTTGCGAAAGGTTCGGCAAAACATCCCAGGAAATTGAAGGTAAACTAATCGACGAAATATTTCCAAAAAGTTCCCTAGAAGAGATGAAGTCGAAATATTTAGAGGCCATCGAAAGTAAAAAAACCATTCAATGGGAAATGAGTATGGACTTGAAAAAAGAACAGGGTTCCGGACTAGTTACCATTTTTCCATATTTTGATCATAAAGGAGTCTGTCAATTCATAGTATCCTCTATTCATGATCTTACTGAGGTCAACAGAGCAAATGCTGAGTTGAAGAAGCGTAATTCATTTTTAAGCGCACTTTTCGATAATTCATTGGATGCCATAGTGGTAGCAGATGATCAGGGAAATCACATTGCAGCAAACAAAGAAGCTGAAAAGCTTTTTGAATATCCAAAGGAAGAATTGCTGCATATGAACGTGACAAATATTCTCACACCAGAAAATTATGATAATGTAAAAGCTTACAAACAATATATAGGGAATGAAATAGGTGATGGGGAATTCCATTTTTTTACCAAATCAGGCAAAACTAAAACGGCTATTTACAATTCGAGGAAAATAGAAAAAGATTTCAACATTTCAGCATTCATTGACATTACTGATAAAATCCAATATCAAAAAGAAATCAAGAAACTATCAATGATTGCTCGTAATACGGTCAATGGAGCGATCATTACTGACACAGAGGGTAAAACCGTATGGGTCAACGAATCTACCACGCGTATTACAGGGTATCAATTTGAGGAATTGATTGGTAAAAAACCTGGTGACCTTTTGCAAGGCGAAAGAACTGATCCAGCAGTTCTAAGTATTATGAGTGAGGCTATTGGGTCTGTTAAGCCCTTTGATGTTGAAGTAATTAATTACGCCAAGGATGGAAGAGAATATAATATGCAAATTCAATCTCAGCCTCTCTTTGATGATCAGCAAAACCATATTGGATTTTTCTCTTTACAGACAGATATCACAGATAGGATAGCCTATCAAAATAAGCTTACCGAGAGTAAGAAGCGCTTGGAACTAGCACTTTCAATAGGGAAGATCGGAATTTTAGAATGGACCTATTTAGACGATAAAATGAAAATTGACGGCTATACATCACAAATTCTTGGTGTCTCTCCCGATTTAGAGTATTTGAATGTCGATGAGTTTCTTAGCCATATTGATCTATTGGAGCGAGGCGATATCGAAAAAACATTGAAGAAAGCAAGGGAGAGTGAGCAAGACATCCCGCCTAAAAGATTCCGCTTAATTAATAATGAGCGGGAAGGTTTTCAATGGGTTGAATTAATAGGAGCTGTAATAAAGAAGGACGGTCGAGGATCAAGGTTGATTGCCACCATTACAGATATCACAGATAAGATGGAGCATAACATGGAGATATTCCGTGCTACTATCAAGGCAGAGGAAAATGTTCGCTCTCAAATAAGTTCGGATATTCATGATGGACTGCAGCAGACCTTAATCTCCAGTCTTTTTAGCTTGGGTGCTGTAAAGGAAGAAATGGGTGCGCTCTCCGACACACTCAAAGACAAAATACAGTTTGCCTATTCAAAAATCAATCAAGCTTTGAAGGATAGCAGCGTGATTGCCCACCAACTCATGCCTAAGGTACTCAAAGATTTCGGGCTCATAGATGCCGTATATGCCATGCTCGATGAGATCAGCATCCTTGTGAAATTGAACTTCTATGAAAACATCAAGGATAAGAGATTACCGGAAGATGTGGAACTCAATTTTTATAGGATCATACAAGAAGCTCTGAACAACATTCTAAAACATGCCAATGCCACACAAATCTTTATTCAAATCATAGAATCCTCAGACAAAATAACCTTGAATATAGAGGACGATGGGTACGGTTTCAATACCAATGATAGTTATGATGGGCTTGGGTTAATGTCTATGAAAAATAGGGTGGCAGCACTAAATGGCACTATAGAAATAGATTCTAAGAAAAAAAAAGGGACACATATATTAATCGAAATAGCCAATAAAAAATAGCCGTTATGAAAAATCTTATGCTCGTAGATGATCACAAGATTGTAAGAGATGGGATCAAATATTATATAGAAAGTGAGGAAGGTCTGCAAGTGACAGGTGAAGCTGATAATGGTGAAAAAGCACTTGTTCTGTTAAAAAAAGAAAATTTTGACCTTATCATCACAGATATATCCATGCCAGTGATGGATGGATTGAAAATGATGGAAAAAATATGTCAGGAATACCCTAGTCAAAATGTGCTGGTGCTTACTATGATAGATGAATACCGGTATATCAAACAAATGCTGTCTTTTGGTGTGAAAAGTTTTCTGCTCAAAAACTCAAGCAAAGACGAGTTGCTCCTTGCTATAAATAAATCACTCAAAGGTGAAACATACTACTCGGCAGAAGTCATCCAGATAATCATAAACAGTCTTTCCAATAGAAAAATGAATGGAAATGAAAGACTCACATTAGAGGCTTCTCTTACAGTGAGAGAAAAAGAAGTTTTAAAACTCATCGTTAAGGAGTACACAAACAACCAGATTGCTGATGAACTATTCATAAGCATCAGAACTGTTGACAGCCACAAGCATAACCTACTAGAAAAAACAGGTTCAAAAACCTTGGCAGGCTTGGTGATATACGCAATAGAGCATGACATAAACTGATCAGGGGCTGCTGCTTCACTAGGTAATTCTCCTAGTAGCAAGATGTGTAAAACTCTTATGTTCTATC
>JBLIFO010000195.1:0-5550 GCA_047633875.1 Marinoscillum sp.
GACTCAAAATCTTACGGTTTATAGAAGTGAAAAGAGCGTAATAGAAACTGTAGAAGCTATAACTACCGAGATAACACAACGTGAGGAACTTATATTTTTCGAAACTGTATCTCACGATGAAATAGCTAAGGAACGTGGTTTAAAACTAGCTCCAACAAAGTCTATCTTATTTGAGGACCCAGCACTTACCACTATATTGATAAATTGTCAACAGACCGCAGCTCTAGACTTGCCCTTAGAAATATTGGTGTGGGAGGAGTCTGGTGATGTATATATTGGATTCATTGATCCCAAATACATGGTGAGAAGATTTATGATTGATGGCTGTGATGATACGATACAGCAACTATCGGCTCTATTGATTCGTGTCAGCGTTGGAGCTTTAAAGAATCTTCATTAGAATTTGCTGAAGCCAGGTTAATCTTGAATGCTAATTTTTCCCATTGAAACAAGAGATCTTTTTCTGATAATGTGAATTGCATCATTTCATAAAAATCAGATGGATATGGTATTAACTCAAGGCGAAGGACATCATTGTTTACGTCGTAATTATAAGATCCCCATTGATCCCAATCTCGATTGAATATCACAGACCAAGCAGAGTCTTCACGCGGAATGGTAAACAATGAGTAAGATCCTTTCTCAAGCGGTTCACCATTCACGAGTATATTCTCTGAGGTTCTTAGATAGGTTGCTTTGTTAGCGCCCGTGCGCCACAATTCATCATATGGAACAAGACCCCCCCAAATTTCCCTTTTCTTCACACTAGGGCTGCTGTATTCTATAGTTACTAAAGTTTTGTTTATAATTACACTGTCAGACATTAAAGGTGACGGTCTTTTATCGCTGTTACTCGCACAACTGATATTGAGTATTCCAGCAAGAATAATAAATAGGCCAACTAGATTGTTTGCTTGAATTGTCTTGTTTGTGAACATATTACCGTTCTTAAACGTTCAGTTTTTAATATTGTTCAATCTGTAACAATCTGATTATAAATAAGTTATGATTTCGGTATATTTTTTGTTCTTTAATAATGAATCATTAGAATATGGGAATCATAGGAATTGAAATACCTCAATTAAACGAGGAACAAGAAATTGAAGTTGAAGTAAGAGTCAACGGGATTAAAAAACAATACCATTATCGTGTTGAGTTGTTTTACTGGGATGCATGCCCATTCCCTACTGAAGATAGGGTAGAATGCATTCGCCAATTGTTAAATAGCTACGATAAAGATTGGGATCTAACCCACCTTGGCTTACCGACCGATGATTATATTCCAATTACATTTCGAAAAAAGAGACTTTGAATTAGAAAGGTAAGTCTTCATCGGAAGAAAAATCTTCTTTCATCCATTCATCACTAGGAGCTGGCATAGGAGCATTATTACTTGGTGTACTACTGGTGGTACCGCTCTTAGTTTCAATTCGCCATGCTTGTAGGCTATTAAAATATTTTACGATTCCTTTAGGATCTGTCCATTTTCTTCCTTTAAGATTGAAAGAAACGGCTATTTCGTCTCCCACCTTGAAACTGTCTAATTGTTGACAGTTAGTCTGAATCAATTCCATCTTTAAGTATTCTGGATATTGAGGGTTTTCGGAATATTCTAAAACGAACTCTCGCTTCTTGAAACTTGCCGATACGTCTTGAGTAGGGGAGATTTCAGTTAATTTACCTTCTATGGTCATGGTTTTTTCTTTAAACTATTTCTCAAATTTGCAGTTCATTGCAAGGATATGAAAAATTCTAAGAAGTTATTTTTTATAATAGCTGCAATTTTCCTAATTATCATGATTATTATAGGTTGGGATATAAGCCAACGTACATCATGGCCAGGGACAAATAAAAATTTACCGGAAAGAATTCAATCAGATGAAGGGCGGAACTAAAGTTGATATCACCAATTATGACTTTGAGAAAGAAAGAGAAAAGATAACTGATATTCCAGGTTTAATAGAATTTGCACATACTGTAGGAAGTGCACTTATAAGGCCTGAGGATAAAGGAAAGATCAAAGGTCAATCTCTTGCCGCCATGCGTGAGCAAACTGGTAAGGATTACAATAAGATCATGAATCAAATGAAGGGCTTGCTCCAAGAGGCCCAAGATTTGAAAACTCGAATTTCAGTATCTGAACGAATTTACAATTCAAATCTTTCATTTAAGCCAGTTATTCATCAGACATACCACTTATACGAGAGAGAAGATAGTACAGATTTTCTATCGATGATTGGTCCAGATGAATGGGGTAATTCTTTAAAAAATTTAAGCTATGTAGCTACAGTTAAATTGATGTCTGATTATACTTGGGAAGTAATAGAAGGTTCTCTTGATGATTAACAATATAAAATTGTCATTTGCTTGTATTAAAGAATTTACTCTATTTTTTTTCTTGCTATTTGTTTTAAGCTGCACTTCGGAAAAGGAATCGAATCTCTTAATCAGTTGTGATAACTCTGATTTAGTTATTGAAGTGATTGAAAATAATGCTGTGACCTGTTCGCATCAAGGTTCAATTACTGTGGTCGCTTCGGGTGGAGCATCATCCTACTTATTTAGCATTGACAGTGAAAATTTTCAGACCAATCCAGCTTTTTCAGATCTGCTAAATGGTGAGTATACAATCACTGTTAAAGACAAAAATGATTGTGTTGCTACGGTGAATACTACTATAGACTTATCTGATGATGCGATTTCTTTAACGACCTCTAATATTACTTCAGCCTCGTGTGGTTCGTCAAATGCTTCTGTCTCTCTAGTTGCTTCAGGTGGAATTGCACCTTACACGTTTAAAATTGGAAATGGGTCATATCAAGACTCTCCTTTATTCGATGGATTAGCTGCAGGAGATTACGTCTTTAATGCAATGGATGGTTCAGGTTGTTTGTCACAATTATCAGTAACAATAATGAACGATGAGAATGATCTTTTCATTGTAATTAACAGCACCTCTGCGGCAGGCTGTGGTACTTCCACTGGTGCCATATCTCTAAGTGCTACCGGGGGAAACGGAACATACAACTATCAATTGAATAATGGTAGCTTTAGTACAATCTCAAGTTTTTCAGGACTAGCATCAGGTTCTTATTCTGTAGCTGTATCTGATGGTAATGATTGCACAGATGCAAAAACAGTCGAATTACTTTCTGGAATAAAATTAGCCACTCAAATCATGCCTATTATTTCAGCAAACTGCGCTGTAAGTGGTTGTCACAATGGATCTCAAAATCCTAATTTGAGTACAAATGCTCAAATTATAACCCACGCATCAAGTATAAAAAACAGAACAGCAAATCGTTCAATGCCGATTGGCGGTAGAACCCTTACCAATGCTCAAATAGCTAACATTGCTTGCTGGGTAGATGATGGTGCTTTAGATAATTAAAACCTACCTCGAATAGCAAATATAATATTTCGTCCTGGTGCACTAATGCCGGATGAGTAAGGCCTGTAGTGCTGATCAAATATGTTTTCAAGACCAATTTGAGCTGAAATATATTTATTGATAACATATTGCGCCTTTAGGTTCAAGGTGATCCAGCCAGGTGTTCCATTGGCAGTGTATAATTGAGCCTTATCAATTATTTCGCTATCGGGCATATCAGATGCTGGTTTGTCAAAGTTGTATTCACTATATACTTCCAATTTGAGTTTCCTTAACTGATAGATTAAGCTCGTCCTTCCAAACGTGGGAGGAACATGTCTTAGTGGTTCTTTAGAATCAAGTAGGTACCCTTCTGTAAAAGTGATAGTGGTATTTGCCGCTATATATTGATTGATATTTTGCGTAAGCTTTAATGAGCCACCAAAGATGCGTGCTTGATCTGCGTTCACTTGCGCCCTGACCTGTTTCTCTTCACCTTCTATAATGACAGTGTTTGATCCATCAACTTCATACTCGCCACGGACAATTGCATTTCTAAGAATACTATGATATGCCACTGCATCAATTCTTAATTCACCAAAATGATGTTGACTACCTAGTTCTTGATTGTAAGAAAACTCTGGCTTTAAATCAGTGTTTGGAACGATCACAATATCATCATCTTGCTCAAATAACTTACCTATATCATCCACATTCGGTGTGCGGAATCCTGAAGATGCAAGTGCTTTAAAACTATTGGAAGTATTTGGTTTATAAATGATTCCCATCATTCCATTTAGTGCTTGATTTGTATTGGTCAAATCATCTAAGCCAAAGTTGATTGCAGTATCGTTACTTGTATTTGCACTTAGTCGCACGTAGCTATAGCGACCTCCCATATTTAGAGTCCATTTATCATTCAGTATATGATTGAAATTCAAATAGGCAGCTGCTGAGCTATATTGACTACCACCATCTGGGTATCTGGGGTCTGTTTCCCTGCGTTCATTTGTTATTATATCTTCACGATAGGCATCACTTAATACTTGATTGTGAAAAAAATCCAATCCATAGTAAATGCTGGATCTCTCGAATTCTTTGTCAAAATCTACACTGAACGTGTATAGGTCAACATTTTCTTTAGATGTTCTCTGACTAGTAGAACCAAATCTTCTGTCAATACGACTCTCTTCATATTGTTGATAGCCTGCACTTAATTTCACTTTGTTGTAGAACCTACTTTTAGTGAAGGAGGTAAACTGCAGGTTGTGCATCATCCATTTCTGCGGTCCATAATGCCAATCTCCATAGACCAGAGAATCTGTGTTATCAATAGTTGTAGTGAGGCGATCATATCTCGGAATGTCAGAGGTAGTACTGAAGTGAAAACCATAGGTCAGGGTATTCTCTTCAGATAGCTTAAAAGCAATCTTACCGATGGTGTTGATCAGATCAAAATTAGAAGGTCCCTGTGTGTTTGGATCTGGATTATCAACCAATTCGTCCACCCCATCTACAGTTTTTACCAAATACTTTTGTTGAAAGTAACCTTGATACCCCGAACTTCTGTTTTTCCCGGTTCGCAGATCACCTAAAGATGTCATACTTACCGAAGCAAAAGCTGCGATACGCTCTCCAGAATATTGAATTTGCGTATTGAATGATTTTTCGTCTGAAGCAGAACTGTATCGCGTTAGAGCACGACCAGAAAACTTATTTTCATTCAAATCACTAAAGGATAGCTTGCGCGTATGGAAATCCATGACACCACCCATAGCATCACTACCGTACATCACTGAACCAGGCCCGTAGATGACTTCTGCGCCATCCAGTACGTTTGCATCTATATTTATAACGTTTTGAAGATTGCCGCTCCTGTAGATCGCATTGTTGAGTCTGATGCCGTCTACTACTAATAAAACAGAATTTGCTGAAAATCCACGAAGCATAGGCGAACCTCCACCTAGCTGACTTTTTTGAACGAATACTTCACCGCTCTGGCTAAGGAGGTCAGCCGAAGTTTGTGGATTCTGAAAAATGATATTTTTTGGTTGAATGTTCAGTATGTCTTGAGCTACTTCGTCCTTGTCTTGTTCCCATCTATTGGCTGTCACTACGAGCTCATCTATTTGGAAGATTTTTTCAATTAAAGAAATCTGGAAGTTTTGGCCTTTGATGTT
>JBLIFO010000196.1:0-5546 GCA_047633875.1 Marinoscillum sp.
GAGTACGCAGGCGCTGCAGGAGGTTTCTTGGATAGTCTAGCTTATCCCTATTGCAAAGGAAGAGTTTTCAATGATTTAGAGAGAGATAGCGGCCAATATGATATACCATCAGATATCATGTGGGCAAGCGGAGCTGCTTTTATCATTCGATCTGAAATATTCCATGAACTTGGTGGATTTGATGAAACCTTTTTCGCTCATATGGAGGAAATAGACCTTTGTTGGCGATTAAAAAGCCATGGATACAAAATTGCATTTGTGCCAGAATCCAAAGTCTATCATGTGGGTGGTGGTACTCTGAACAAAACAAGTCCTAGGAAGACCTACTTAAATTTCAGAAACGGAATTAAACTTTTGCTTAAGAATCTGCCAAAATCTGAATTAATATATAAACTACCATTACGAGTAGTTCTGGATGTTTTTGCTTCTTTCTACATTTGGAGAAATGAGACCCAAGATCATTTTAAAGCCGTCTTAAAGGGAGTCTATGACGCATTGAAGGATATTAATCGATGCCTCAAATTTAAAAGGAGATCACAGCCTCTAATTAATGGTCAATCTTTTCAAATTTTACCATTCCGATATTTTCTCAAAAGCCAAAAAACCTTTGATCAAATCAATAATACCAAATAGAGTTATCACGTCTCCTTAGCATTTTCCTGAAATTCATAATGAATGCTAAAGACAGATACACAATCACAGGTGAACCAAAGGTCAGAAATGAAGCGTAAATAAAGAATAATCTAATGCCAGATGTTGGTATGCGTAACTTCTCGCCTAGTCTCGTACAAACCCCAAAAGCATAACGCTCCAAAAAATCTTGCATAATTTTTAGAATTAAGTATCAAATATACAGAAATGCCCTAAGATTTGTTTGTTTTTCAGTGAGTTGAAAACAATTAAATTAAGTATTATTGCAACTTGAAAAGAAATGGTTTGACACCAACAAATACTACAGAAAATTCAATAAAAAATGATCCACATGAGAAAATTTAACTTTGCCTTAGCCTTTATTGCCAGCGCATTCATTTTTTCTGGTTGCGCATTAAGCAAGATGGTTAAACTTGCTGCCAATCAAGATTTGCAAGTGACTCCTAATCCTCTCGAAATTCACGGGGGTGCTGTGCCTGTCACCATGGCTGCTGTGTTGCCTCCTAAAATGCTTCCTACTGGTAAGGTTTACACTATAAACACTATCTACCAATACGGTGATCAAGAAGTTGCAGTTGGTTCTATCGAATTCAAAGCTTCAGATTTCCCAAGCAGTAGTTCTTCTACATCAAGAAAAAGTGCTGACTTTACCTTCCCTTATCAGGATGGAATGAGCCCAGGTACGCTATATGTTGAAGGTGTTGCGAGTGATCCAAAATCAGGAAAATCTGCCAAATCACCTAGAATGGCTGTAGCTCAAGGTTTAATCTCTACATCTTCTTTCACTAAGCCAGTAGCATTAACTACTTATGCTGATCATGGATATAGTGATAAAGAAGAATTGGTTCCTACCAATGTTAACTTCTTTTTCGATCAAGGTGTAAGCACTTTGAATCCTTCATTGAGCATGGAAGGTGCTTCTAACAGAAGCAAGTCAAATGACTTATCTGCATTCATCGCAGCTAAGAACGTCACTAAAACTGTGACTATCACAGGTACTCACTCTCCAGAAGGTACTGAAACAATCAACAAAGGTTTGTCTGAAGCTAGAGCGAAAGCAATCGAAAGCTTCTACAGAAATCAAATGAAACGTTATGACTACAAAGGAATGGCGGACTCTATCAAATTCATTCTTAAGCCAGTAGTTGAAGATTGGAGTGCTCTTAAGATGGCATTAAACTCTTACAATGACATCACTGGTGAAGACAAAAGTAAAATGATGTCTATCGTCAATGGAGTTGGTTCATTTGAGGAGAAAGAAAAGTCACTTCAAAAAGTAGCTTCTTACAAAAAAGTTTTAGAGAATGTTTATCCTGGTTTAAGAACTGCAAAAACTGAAATCTTAACTATTAAGCCTAAGAAATCAAACGCAGAAATAGCTGTACTTTCTAAGAAAATCGTATCTGGCGATGCTAAATTGGATACACTTACAAATGCTGAGTTATTATTCGCTGCTACACTTACTCCCGCATTAGGAGAAAAAGCTGCTATTTATAAAGCAGCTTCTAAAAGTGGAGCATGGGAAGCACACAACAATTTAGGTGCTGCTTACATCGATCAAGCTAAAAAGGCTCAAGGTGCAGAAAAAACTAAATTGATTGAGGACGCTATCACTCAATTAGAAATAGCAAAAAATAAAAATAAGTCAGCTATGATATCAGCTAACCTTGCAGCTGCTTACGTTCTTCAGTCTGACAACATGAAAGCAACGGACGCTGTGACTATGGCTGAAGATGCTTCTCCTGCTAACACCACTGCTGGTAATATCAGTGGCATGAAAGGCGCGCTACAAATGATGAAAGCTGACTACTCAGCAGCAACTACTTCATTTGCTTCTGCTGCTAAAAGTGATGTTGTTACTTTTGACTCAGGTTTAGCTTTACTTCTTTCTGGGAACAATGCAGAAGCAAAAGACGTCCTATCAGGAGTTGTGAAAAGTGAAATGTATGGTGCTGAGGCTAATTACCTTATCGCTATCGCATCAGCAAGATCTAACCAATCAGCTGATGTTATTTCTAGCTTGAAAGCTGCTTTCGAAAAAGATCCTTCTTTGAAAGACAAAGCTTTGAATGATTTAGAATTCAACAAGTACGCTGACGCTGTTGCGACAGCAGTAAAATAATACTGACAAAGTTCAGTTTAAAAGCCTCTCTTTTTAAGAGAGGCTTTTTTCGTTTAATGCCTATATTATTGAGCTAATAATTTAATTTAGCCAACGTAAAATTTTAAGAGAAGATCATGCGAGAAATTCAATTCAGACAGGCACTTGGTGAAGCAATAAGCGAGGAAATGAGAAAAGACCCCAAGGTCTTTTTGATGGGAGAAGAAGTGGCTGAGTACAATGGTGCATATAAGGTAAGTCAAGGTATGCTTGATGAGTTTGGCCCAAAGCGAATTATAGACACCCCTATCGCAGAGTTGGGATTTGCGGGTATTGGAGTAGGTGCAGCAATGAATGGCTTAAGACCTATCATTGAATTCATGACTTTCAATTTCTCTCTTGTAGCCATAGATCAAATCATCAATGGTGCAGCTAAGATCAAATCTATGTCTGGTGGTCAGTTTGATTGCCCTATCGTATTTAGAGGCCCAACTGGTAATGCGGGTCAGCTAAGCTCTCAGCATTCTCAAAACTTTGAGAACTGGTATGCAAATACTCCAGGACTTAAAGTAGTGATTCCATCTAATCCATATGATGCCAAAGGACTTCTTAAAGCATCTATCAGAGATGACAATCCGGTTATTTTCATGGAGTCTGAGTTGATGTATGGTGATAAAGGCGAAGTTCCAGAGGAAGAATATCTAATCACTATAGGAGAAGCTAAAGTAGTTCGCTCTGGAAGTGATGTGACTATCGTGTCTTTTGGTAAAATGATGAAAGTGGCGTTAGAAGCCGCAGAGGAACTTGCAAAAGAAGGGATCGATGCTGAAGTAATAGATCTACGTACTGTGAGGCCTATTGACTATCCTGCGATAATTGAATCTGTCAAGAAAACCAATCGACTAGTGATAGTAGAAGAGGCTTGGCCGGTGGCATCTATATCTGCGGATATCAGTCATCACGTCCAAAGAAATGCATTTGATTACCTAGATGCTCCTATCTACAGAGTAAATAGCCGTGACCTCCCATTACCATACGCTCCTACCCTTATAGAGGAGATCCTTCCAAATGTGAAGAGAACTATAGATGCAGTGAAAGCTGTTACTTATAAGTAAGCATTCAGGTTTTTATGAAGTTAGTTTTCATGATTTAATAAGAATCTAAATTAACTTTTATCGGTCTAAAATAAGGAAAGCCCTCCTTTTCAGGAGGGCTTCACTTTTCGCTGATTCTTAAAAGGAAGAATTATGTAAAGATGCCTTACCGTTTGCTAAACATCAATACCCAAAATGTGGTAATTATAGTTTTTGATTTGTAATATAACAAGATGAAAGAGGACATTGTAGCGTTAGCCACTCCTTCGGGTGTTGGAGCCATTGGAGTCATTAGAATTTCTGGTTCAAATTCTCTTCAAATTGTATCCTCAGTTTTCAAAGGCAAAGACCTTACGCAGGTGCCGAGCCACACTATACATTTCGGCACTATTCGAGAAGATGATGGGGTGATCATAGATGAAGTTTTGGCTTCTGTCTTCAAAGCACCTAACAGCTACACCAAAGAAGATGTAGTGGAAATATCCTGTCATGGTAGTAACTACATCATACAGTGCATCATCAGATTATTACTCCATAAGGGCGCCCGACTCGCCAAGCCTGGTGAGTATACCCAAAGAGCTTTCCTTAATGGACGTTTTGATTTAGCGCAAGCAGAAGCCGTGGCAGATGTAATCGCTTCTGAGAACGCTTCGATGCACAGCGCAGCAATGAATCAAATGCGTGGAGGATTCTCTCTAGAGATCAGTAAGCTAAGAGATGAATTGATCCATTTCGCCTCTATGATCGAGCTAGAGCTGGATTTCGGTGAGGAAGATGTGGAGTTTGCCAGTAGAGATGACTTGAAGAAGTTGATTTTCTCTATTCAGTCTTTGATCAAGCGTTTGACAGAGAGCTTTGCAATAGGAAATGTGATTAAAAATGGCATTCCAACAGTCATAGCTGGAAAACCCAATGCTGGCAAGTCTACCCTACTGAATGCGCTCTTGAATGAAGAAAAGGCGATTGTCTCTGATGTCCCAGGTACCACTCGCGATAGTATAGAGGATGTCATCAATGTAGATGGCGTAGCCTTTAGATTTATAGATACGGCGGGTATCCGCACTACCAACGATAAAGTAGAGGCCATCGGCGTAGAGCGCACGCATGAGAAGATGAAGAAAGCATCGTTGATCATCTATCTAATAGATACCGCCAATGACAATGTGGATGAAATCACCAAACAAATAGCGTTTATAGAAGAATTCCAGACGCCATACGTCTTAGTAGGAAATAAATCGGACGTAGGAAGCGCTGCACTTACAGACTTCATCACACAGCAAGGCGGTCTAATCATCTCCGCCAGTCAAAAGCTAAACTTGGAAGGACTAAAGTCGCGCATAAAAGAGAAAATAGCCCTAAAAGACTTCACCACAGGAAATACGGTAGTGACCAACCTCAGACACTATGACGGATTGATTCAAACTGATTTGGCACTTACCAAAGTCATTGAAGGTATCGATCTACAAGTGACCAATGATTTCGTAGCGATGGATATTAGACATGCACTGCATCATCTGGGAACTATATCTGGGACCATCACCACGGATGATCTTCTAGAAGTGATATTTTCCAAGTTCTGCATAGGCAAATAAATATGAACCTAAAAACAGCACTCGGGCGGCTTAGGCTGCTCGCCATCTTGGAAGGCATCAGCTACCTCCTACTCTTCATTACCATGCCACTGAAGTATGGACTGGACT
>JBLIFO010000197.1:0-5459 GCA_047633875.1 Marinoscillum sp.
GGAATTGAAAAGTATGGCTCAGAAGAACAAAAAGAAAAATACTTAAAAGTGCTAGCCACTGGTGAAAAGATTGGCGCATTCTGCCTTTCAGAACCAGAAGCAGGCTCAGATGCTACATCACAACAAACTACTGCAGAGGATAAAGGAGATTACTACCTTTTAAATGGAACGAAGAATTGGATTACTAACGGTAATAATGCATCAATCTATCTAGTAGTAGCTCAAACACATAAAGAAAAAGGCCACAGAGGAATTAACTGTCTCATTGTTGAAAAAGGCATGGATGGTTTCGTTGTAGGTAAGAAGGAAGATAAATTAGGCATTAGAGGATCCGACACTCATTCTCTTATGTTCACGGACGTTAAAGTACCAAAAGAAAATAGAATTGGTGAAGATGGATTTGGTTTCAAATTCGCCATGTCAACTTTAAGTGGTGGCAGAATAGGTATCGCAGCTCAAGCTTTGGGCATTGCTTCTGGTGCTTACGAATTAGCACTCGCTTATTCAAAAGAAAGGAAAGCTTTCGGTAAAGCGATCTGCGAGCATCAAGCCATTCAGTTCAAATTAGCTGACATGGCTACGGAAATTGAAGCCGCAAGATTGTTATGTTTTCATGCAGCCTATCTTAAAGATCAAAAAAAGGATTTCGGAAAAGCCAGCGCCATGGCGAAGCTTTATGCATCTCAAGTCGCAATGGACACTAGTATCGAAGCTGTACAAATCCATGGAGGATATGGATTCGTTAAAGAGTTTCATGTTGAAAGATTAATGCGTGATGCAAAGATTACTCAGATATATGAGGGTACTTCGGAGATTCAAAGGATTGTTATCTCAAGAGAACTACTGAAATAATTAGAATATTTCTATTTATCTGACCATTGGTATACTAATTATTGCCAATGGTCATTTTTTTTTGAAATTCTCTTATTAGTTATTAAATTCGTACTGTGTAAGTGTTTAACTTTTCTAAAAAATCTTAAATGGAAGACTACAATAAAATAATTGAGTCACTAGGTGTTCGCTACTTGAAAAGTAGAAATATGAAGATCGCCAAACCAGTGACTATCAAGAATCACTATGATATCGAAAACACGATTTTCATTGTGAATAACGGTGACATCTTTTTCGGAGATGATCAAGAAAAAGTGTCTGAAGGAGATATGTTATTTATCCCTGGAGGTAAATCAACAGCTATTTCATATGGCTCTTTAACAGCATCAGCTGTATCGAATGAAGACTTTGTTGCAAACAAGAAGAAGTACCTTCAGAATGCCTCAGACTCAGACATCAATGATTATGATGTTGACGGTTTTAGCCAAGTAATGTTCGAGGCTAAGGTTTTCGATTCTGTGAACTTCTTCTCTTCACTGAACATCACTCCATTCGCTATCAGAGGAAGCGAGACTATCGCAAATTTGATCCGCATCATTATTGACGAAACTAATTCTACCAAACCTGGTAAAAACAGAATCATCAAAGTAAATACTGAGTATTTATGCGTTGAGATTATCAGATACATCTTGGACAATCGCTTGTTCGTAGAACAGTTAGTAACTAACAGTACCTATTTCAAGGACCCTAGACTCATCGACATCTTCGCTTATATCAAAGCAAATACGGGAGGTGATCTATCTAATAAGGTATTAGCGTCTGTTGCAGGCGTATCTGAAGATTACGTTGGTCAATACTTCAAAATGTTGACTGGTATCAATCCTCAGGATTATATCGAGTATCAAAGAATGGAAGCTGCGGTTGACTTACTGCGTACTACTAAGAAAAGTATTAGAGATATCGGTCGTGAAGTTGGATATAAAGACACTGCTTACTTCTGTAGAAGATTTAAGATGATGTTTGGAATTCCAGCGGGTAAAATGCGAAGAAGAGAGAGCTTAATTAACGTTTAAGGCCTCATTCAAATATTGAATTACATCAGAAACCTCGGCCAATAGGCTGAGGTTTTTTTGTGCTCCATTGCCTATTACAATCATATCTGCACCTGCTTCTAAAGCTTCTTGGGCTTTTCTTTTTGAATTGAGACCTCCGCCAACAATTAAGGGAATATCTATATTTCTTTTTACAGACTTGATGACTTTTGCCGACACAGGATCCAACGCACCACTGCCAGCATCCATATAAATGCACTTCAGCCCAAGCATCTCTCCTGCCATAGCAGTACTGATGGCTAAGCTCGGTTTGTCGTTAGGAATAGGCTGTGTATTACTCATGTAAGATACACTGGTGGGCCTCCCTGAATGAATAAGCATATAACCAGTTGGAATGATCTCTAGGTTACTCCTCTTTAAGACCGGAGCTGCTACAACATGTTGACCAATAAGCAACTCGGGGTTTCTTCCCGAAATTAAGGATAAAAAGAGTATTGCGTCAGCTTCGGGATGAATTTGAATGGCATTTCCAGGAAACAGTATACAAGGAATTGAGCTGAAGGCCTTTATGGAATCGACTACTGACTCGAGATTATTAGAAGTAATCAAGCTTCCACCCACCAAAAAGTAGTCTACTTTATTTTCGATAGCAGCATTTACAATAGCCATCATTCCTCCCTCATTTAGGTCATCTGGATCAACCAACAATGCCAAAGACTTTTTACCTAGCCTAGAATTCTTTACAAATGAATTAAGAATCACTCTCTTTCTTATTATGCTCCAACTCCTTTAAAAAACCACCCAATTTCTGAGCAGCCAATCCCAATATAAAAACTAAGGCTTGTTCCTTCACCACATGGCCTAAATAATTGGCATTACTTTTTTTTTTAGACTTTTTACTCAATTGAGCCTTGTCATTACCGTTATTACTATTCTCGTCCTTCGTTGAATTTTCAGATTTATCTTTAGTAAAAAGAGATACCAAACCATAGACTGCCAAAACACTCGCGCCTATGATAAGTGCCTTTTTGCCAACACTTTGAACATTGGATTTAACATCTTCTAACTCAGACTCAAGATTTCTTTTATACTCAGAATGCGACTGTTCTAATGCTTCTTTTCTTGACATCACTTTTCCTCCTTATTAATTTTGGACGTTGATTCCATAACTATTTGTTTCTCTACAATGATATGTATCACCTTCTTTCTGTTGGTATAAAGCACAATGGCTATCAGTAAATAAAATCCACCGACAATTAATAGACCAGCATAGGCGCTCTCTAAGCCTTGATTTATGGCATATGCGCCTGCTAAAGACACAAAGAATAAAATCATAGCGGAAAACAAGCTGATAAGAAGAAGCACTAATAATTTGGCGATGAGTGTTCCAATCTCCTCACGAGCATCAAGCTTTAAGATTTCAACTTTGGTTTCAATAAAACCATTGAACGCCTCTATTACTTTCTGGAAATCGAATATTTTCAATTTAATGAGCTTTTGTCTTCAAGGTATGAAGAAGTTAACAAACTTATTCTATCGAACGTAATTTGACTGTTTTAATCACTTCCTTTTTACTTCCGAAATAAGTCGCCTCTAGTATAAGGTTCAATTCAGTATTGACCAAAAATCTTGCACTAAAACACCCATTCGGAGAATTTTGGTACCTTTTCTCAAATAGGAGTAAGTTGCTCATATTGCCAACTGGATAGGTTCGTTCTATACTGTCTTTAATAATGTTTAAAGAATAAACACCAATAGAATCCGTACCTACAAAATCCTTACTTCTATACTTAGTGAGTTCTGTAAAACCTACGAACATCTTCTCGGTTAAACTGGCTTCAAAAGAAGTGTCTGGCACTGTACTTGACTTATTTGAAATGTCTTTGAATATACTAAACTGACCAGAAGTGTTCCCATGGTTCGTTTTTAACACAATCATTCCTTCCTGTTCAACATGATTGACCTCAGTTATAGAGTAAACAAATTTCTGAGTTTCAGATGTATCCTTATTGAGATAGATTAAAGTAAAAGGCAAAAGAAAGAAAGTGAAAATGATGTAAGAGAACCCTATGATCCGACTTTCTAAGGTCATTGCTCCAAACTTGTACGCCAACTTTACTGGAATCCTTCTGAGCACTGGAAATGGAAGAAATATAAGTACACCAATCATATTCATGATAAGATGCACAAGCGCTAAACTAACCGCTGCATCTGTTTTTGTAAACGCTGCCAAAAGTGCGGTAAGAGTTGTTCCAATATTAGCGCCCATAATAAAGGGAAAGGAATTTGCTAGTTTAACCCGTCCAGAAGCAACGAGTGGAACCATTAATGATGTAGTGATTGAGCTGGATTGAACACCTCCCGTGATGACCATTCCCCATCCGAATGATTTATATGGATTATCAAAAATAAACTTACCTAACCTGTCTTTCGATTGACCAATAAGCTGAGTGAAGATAATATTGGACAGGAACTTTATTGATAAAAACAGGGCTATTAGCGCTAATATAATGGTAATAAAGTTTTCGGGTAATACCGATACCAAAGATCTACTTAAACTAGAAAGATTGTAGTCTAAAGAACCCAATTTAGAATTGCCAATGAACCCTAAATCATGTAACCAATCAGTGAGTGCGATAGCTATTCGTGATAAAAAGCCATAATAATATTCTAAAGGAAAAAGAAGCAATACCATAATGATATTGAAGAAATCATGCACAGTCCCCGCAGAAATTGCCTTTCTGAATTGAGTTCTATTCGTAATAAACCCTAAAGAAACTATTGTGCTGGTCAAGGTTGTACCAATATTAGCACCCATCACAATTGGAATGGCGTTACTCAAACTTATATACCCTGATGCCACAACAGCAACTGTCATGGAGGTGACAGTGGAGCTACTTTGTATCAGCGCTGTCGCCAGTAAACCTATAAATAAACCTATGAAGGGATTAGAAGTAGCTAATAAAATTGATTGTGCTGTTTCTTTACCAATCATGGTAACAGAAGCGCTTACCATGTCGATTGAAAAAAGGAAAAAGAAAATAGCAAAAAGCAACATCAAAACCGACCAATACCATTTTGGTGACGACCTGTGTGCCTTATTTAAATTATCTATGACCATTCAATTGGAGAATAAAGCGAAAGCGCTCTTTTTCAAATGCAAAAGTACTACATTGAACCTCTAAGTTTTAATTGAACATGTGAAGCCTTTGTTAACAATTAGAAGATTTCATAAATTTTTAATAATAAACTAACTTACTGTTTATCAGAAGATTACAGGCTATATTTGTCCAAAGTGCTTTACAGTAGTTGAAAGGTAGGAACATAATTCATTCCGAATTTTGAAAAAGAATGATAGTTTTGTGCCACTTCATTGAAAGTCAGACCCTAAAGATCGAGATTCAACCAACACAATGTCTCAATTAGAATTCATTATGTATGCCGGATTCATTTTATCCGCCTACTCGGTAATCGGAAATGACGTTATCCAAACTCTTGGCACCTTCCTTAGCTCTAACGAAGGGCAAAAATGGTGGAAACTTTGGCTATTTGCAGGTTCAATTCTCTCAATAGTAT
>JBLIFO010000198.1:0-5367 GCA_047633875.1 Marinoscillum sp.
TGTTCCCTTTCTCGAAATGGATTCATTTTGAAAGTAGTAGTGCGCTCCACGCGCCTGCTATATGCTGTTTTAATCGTAAGGTTTTCACTCACTTTATAATTCAAACTCAGCGAAGGATATAGTTGGATGAAGTCATAAGAATAGGTCGTGTCGATCAAACCAGCCTTATCTTTCAAATCAAGCTCCCGATCCATCGCTTCCAATCGCAATCCTGCCGAATAACTTAAGGGACTATCATTTTTTGATAGCTGAAAATAACCAGAATGAATCTTGCGACGAAGATTTACCTCACTTGAGAAGTCCGGCACTAATTCAAAAATGCCTGTTGTGTTGTTTTTCCTTTCATAAACAAAATCTCCTTTGTGATCGAGATTTCGGAACTGATATCCCATTTCAAAAGTCCCAAAAGACAATGGCTTGAATTGATAATCTAGCTGCAATCGCGTACCGAATAGCGGATTGTCATTGGTGTTGTATTCGTCTTGAAGAACCACAGAAGTATTGGGCCAATCAAGGTTTCTATTCGTGGTAGGCCCACCGAGCAATGTGTATTCGTAGAGAAATGAAGCAGAGAACTTGGAAGCATCATCAAATATATGACTGTAGTCAAAACTCCCCAATGCAAAGTCGCTGGTTCGAATCCTAAGATTTTCATTGTAGTAAGCCAATGTCCGGAAAGTGTTGCCTTGGTAAGAAGCGGTGTTGTTGTAATACAAAATATCCGCCGTTCTGTCCTTGCTCCGCTTTCCTGCAAAAGCTCCAATGCTGAAATAATCAGACTCTGAAGGCGCATAACCCAAAGTGAATCGTCCCGAATAATTGACCTCATCAAAACTGCGCTCGCCATCAGAAGGAAACCGTGTGGTCGTGTCATTAATTATTGTGAAAACGTCTCCTTCTCTCCTTCCCGCAAGATCATTGCGCAAATAACTGGCACCTGCAGACAAGTCCCATTTGCCTTTGATGTAGTTGATGGTGAAGTCAGCACCATAGCGCTGGGCATATTCGGCATTGTCATAATCTTGGATGCTTGGCGCACCTGCCTTTACATTCACCAAAGTGAATAATCCATCTGTGCTTCCCCTTGTCGTTTTAATGTTGATGATGCCAGCTTTGCCCTCAGGGTCATATTTGGAAGAAGGAGAAGTGATTACCTCTATCTCTGCAATAGCATTGGCTGGCAACTGCGCAAGCAACATCTGCGGGTCAGACTGCACAGGCTTTCCATTGAGCAATATGGTAAATCCAGATGAGCCCCTTACGGTAATTTCTCCGTTGGCATTCACGGCCAATGACGGCAAGTTCCGCAAGAGGTCTACCGCAGTACCACCTTGTGCGCTTTGAAAAGCACTTGAATTAAAGACTTGACGATCCACCTTGTGCAACATGGTAATAGACGCACCAGTCACCTCAATCTCATCTAGCATCTTTTGATCTGGACTTAATGCTATCGTGCCCAAGTCCACTTTTTCGACTTTCGTCAAATCAACTGAGAGTTCTTTCGGATTAAACCCCATAAATTGAATAGACAAGTAGTATGCTCCAACTTTCAAATCTGCGAGCAAGAAACTACCATCTTCTTCTGAAATGGCTCCTCCTACCAAAGTGCTATCTGTAGCTTTATAAAGCGCCAAACTTGCAAATCCAATTGGTGAATTCTCTACAGCATCCACTAAAGATCCTGAGATTGATCGTTGTGCAAGAAGCACTTGCATGCAAAAAATACCAAGTGCAAAAAATAAGATTTTGGATTTCAACATGGGTTCCAAAAATGTGGCAAGATTAATTGAGTAGGAAGGATTTCTCAAAAGCAATTTCAATCAGGTATCGAAAAAAAGCGCAACATCAGATTTCCCGATGATGCGCTTTGACTTTTGCTTTCAAAAATATCTTTATTTTGAACCTTCTCTGATTGCTTTAAACTCAGAACCTTCTTTCCATTTTGGCCATTCTTCTGTATTTGCTAATTGCTTTCCTACCTCTAAGAATAAGGTAGCATCCTGAAGCATTCCACCGAACTGCCAAGTAGCTCTATCAAACTCATCACTTGGTCTGTGGTAGCGATTCTCGTTGTAATCAGCCACTTTCGCTTGGAAGTACTCTACGCCCTTTTCAGGATCGAAAGACTCATACGCACCATAAACATAGAGTGCTGGAATCCCGATTTTGGCAAACTGAAAATGATCTGATCTGAAGAAATAACCTTTTGAAGGCTCAGAATCAGGCATCAAGTATCTCCCCTGACCAGCTGCCACACGCTTCGCGATATCCTCCAATTCTGATTGACCGTAGCCCACTACTGTCAAGTCCTTCATCTCACCGAACTCACGCAATCCATCCATATTGATATTAGCCACAGTCTGTGCCGCTGGATAGATAGGATTCTCAGCATAATATTTAGAACCTAATAGTCCTTGCTCTTCAGCAGTTACTTCTAGGAATATTACGGTACGCTTCGGCTTCTCATCCATCTCAGAGAATGCTTTGGCAATGGCCAACATAGCTGCCGATCCTGAAGCATTGTCATGCGCACCATTGTAAATACTATCTCCATCTACAGGCGTACTTACGCCCAAATGATCCCAATGCGCAGAATAAAGAATGTATTCGTCTGGTCTCTCCGATCCTGTGATCTTTGCAATTACATTTTGAGAAACCGCACGCTTGATCACATTATTCACTTCCACAGATGCTGTCAGTCCAAGGCTGAAAGGTTTGAAACCTTTGGTACCAGCCTTTTCAGAATAGCTCTTCATATCCACTGAAGAAGCTTCGAAGATTTTAATAGCCGCATTTCTGGTAATCCAACCCTGCATGATCGGCTTGAATGAATCGCCCGTTTGATCAAGATAAAGACTTGATCCAGACCAGCCACTTTTCACCACCAACCAAGGATAGCCAGCAGGTGCAGTATCGTGAATAATCAAAATACCGGCAGCTCCTTGACGTGCCGCTTCTTCATATTTGTATGTCCAGCGACCGTAGTAGGTCATGGTGTTGCCTTTGAAAAAAGTCTCATCCTCTCCGCCAAATCCCGGATCATTCACCATGACAATCACTGTCTTGCCTGCAACATCCAAGTCTGCATAGTCATCCCATCCGTACTCAGGAGCAACTATTCCATAGCCAGCAAATACTAACTCAGAATTGACGAGTGAATTAACTTCTTCAACACGCTCAGTCACCGCTACGAATTCATCTGTAAGCATCAATTGCAAATCAGTCTTACCACCAGAGATCGTCATAGTCGGCGATGGCTTGGCATCAAGTTCCACCAACGGCACTTCTTGAAAGAAGCTGTCTCCATTTCCCGGTTCCAAACCGTAGCTTTTAAATTCCTTTTCTAGGTACGCTAAGGTCTTGGTCTCACCCTCTGTAAATGGTTTTCTACCGAGAAATGCATCAGACGCAAGTGTCTCTATGTGATTTGCCATAGCCACAGTATCTATGGCAGGCTTTTCTTCACCTTCTCTAGGGATTGGCGTGCAGGCCAATACCAGACCTGTCATTAGTAGTGGTAAGTATTTAGTTGATATCATAATTCTATTGATTAGTCATTCAAAATCTTAAGTGTCCGGAATTTCACGATTTTAGACGAAAGTCAAAAAAGAAATTTGATCGATAGCCGTATGATTCAGTGAGCGGTCAAAGAAAATTATCTTACTCCCCTCTTGGGAGGGGTTAGGGGCGCCCGGCTTAGGGGTGGGTTTTTCATAGATGTCATCCAATGCCTTTTTGAGTTGCTTTTGAATCTACAGGAATGTTAGTTGATAACCCACCTCTAAATCTCCTCCCAAGAGGAGACTTTTCCAGATTCAAATTCTCATAGCGAATTCAAAATTTAAGGACCCCAAGACTATTCCTTTTAGTCTTTCAGAAGCTTGCTATCTTGCGAATGCAATTACATTTTGGTTCTTTTGGAACCTGACTCAACTCAACAATACAAAAATGATAAAATCTACTACCCTCGCTTTGCTTTCATTTACGCTGCTAGTAAGTGCATGCTCCCCACCAACGCCTAAAGAAGAAATACCAACAGAAAGTACCATGACTGCCAAACTAGATGATTACAAAAAGGTAAAACTCACCACAGATCTTTCAGTCCTTTCGGAAAACGAAAAATTGATGATCCCTAAGATGATCGAGGTAGCCAAGATCATGGATGAACTTTTCTGGTATGAAGCTTATGGCGACAAGGATGCACTACTCAATTCATTGGAAGACCCATCAACAAAAGATTATGTGAAAATCAACTACGGACCTTGGGATCGCCTCGCCGGAAATGTCTCTTTCATTGACAGTATTGGAGCTAAACCAGCTGGGGCTAATTTCTATCCTGTGGACATGACCAAAGAAGAATTTGAGGCTGCCGACCTTGCTGATAAAAAAAGTGCCTATACTTTCATACGAAGAGATGAGTCTGGTGCTTTGATCAGTATTCCATACAATCAAATGTTTCCAGAGCAACTCAAAAGAGCTTCAGACCTACTAAAAGAATGTGCTGAACTTGCAGAAGATGAAGGCTTGAAAAAATACTTAAGCCTCCGAGCTGAGGCGCTACTTACAGATGAATATCAGCCTTCTGATATGGCTTGGATGGATATGAAAACCAACGGACTAGATTTCGTGGTTGGTCCGATTGAAAACTATGAAGATGCGCTCTTCAACTACAAATCAGCACACGAAGCTTATGTACTGGTAAAAGATAAATCTTGGAGCGACCGACTCGCTAAATACGCTGCTTTCCTTCCTGAACTACAAAAAGGACTACCTGTAGCTGCCGAATACAAAGCAGAAGTACCAGGGAGTGATGCAGACCTGAATGCCTATGATGTGGTCTACTATGCTGGAGATTGCAATGCTGGATCAAAAACCATCGCCATCAATCTACCAAACGATGAAGAAGTACAGCTTGCCAAAGGGTCACGTAGACTACAATTGAAAAACTCCATGAGAGCTAAGTTCGATGGTATTTTGCTACCAATATCTAAAGTATTGATCGATCCTTCTCAGCAGGATTATATCACTTTCGATGCATTTTTCGCAAACACTATGTTTCACGAAGTGGCACATGGTCTAGGTATCAAAAACACCATCAACGGTAAAGGAACTGTGCGCGATGCACTTCTTGAGCACGGTTCAGCACTCGAAGAAGGTAAAGCAGATATTCTTGGACTTTACATGATTACTCAGCTACACGCCAAGGGTGAAGTAGACGGTGATTTAGAATCCTACTACACTACTTTCATGGCAGGCATCTTTCGCTCTGTGCGTTTCGGAGCCTCTAGTGCACACGGGAAAGCCAATATGATACGCTTCAATTTCTTCCAAGAGTATGGCGCTTTCACTAAAAATGAAGATGGCACT
>JBLIFO010000199.1:0-5367 GCA_047633875.1 Marinoscillum sp.
GGGCACCAAATGCATCGCTGATCTGGCGCAACATTACAGGGTTGAAAAGTTTGTCATGATCTCAACGGATAAAGCTATCAACCCGTCTAATGTAATGGGCGCTACCAAACGGGTGGCTGAGATGTACACTCAAATGCTGAATCTGGAAGATGGCAACCAAACACAATTCATCATTACCCGCTTTGGAAATGTATTGGGATCAAATGGTTCGGTGATCCCTATGTTTAGAAAGCAAATAGAACAAGGTGGACCAGTTACGGTAACGCACACAGACATTACACGCTATTTCATGACCATATCTGAGGCGTGTAACTTGGTACTGGAGGCTGGCACCATGGGTAAGGGAGGAGAAATATTTGTTTTTGATATGGGACAACCAGTTAAGATTGTGGATCTGGCAAAGAAAATGATTCAGTTATCAGGATTAAAACTAGGACAGGACATTGAAATCAAAATTACTGGCTTAAGACCCGGGGAAAAACTGTTTGAAGAGTTATTGACCAACGGAGAGAATACGATACCTACTCATCATGAAAAAATCATGAAAGCTAAGGTTCGCCCTATAAATGTTGCTGAACTTATGAAACATTTGGTTGAATTGAGTAAACGTTTAAGTGATCATAACAAAGTAGGCGTGGTTCAGGTCTTGAAAGAGATGGTTCCTGAATTTATCAGTCGAAACTCTGAATTTGAGGAATTGGACAAAATTCGAATCCTAGCTAGTTGATGACTGTTATAACGATGTTTCGGCAGCTAATCATTTTTTTTACGTTGATAGTGTCCTTGGGTATACAAAGCCAATCCTTGATCGGCCCAGGAGGCATGCTAGCGACTCCTTCAGCTTACTTCATGGAAGATAAGACCTTTCTAGTAGGAAGCTCATTCTTACACAAAGAGCATCTGGAATATGGCTCCTACCAATACCATGCACTGGCGGGTTATGCTTCTTTAACTTTCCTACCTTTTATGGAGGTAACCTTTAGGTTTACGGGGCAGATGCGAGAAATTTCAGAGGAAAATAACAACTTTCCTGATCGGATGCCTAGCGTCAGGGTTCGACTGTTCAAAGAAACGGGTAATTTACCAGCCATAGCTGTAGGCATGTACGACTTATCTTCTGTACGAAGGGGGAACGCCAGACATTTTGCCTCCACATTCATTGTGACTTCTAAAACGTGGGATGCATCTTCCCTACCCGTTGATCTCGAAACGCATCTTGGCTATGGATTCGAAACATTGGAGGCTAAGAATCATGAGCTATCAGGTGTTTTTGGATCTGTAGGAATTGCTTCCAAAAACTACACCCCTTTAAGATTGGTTGTTGAATACGACTCAAAAAATCTCAATAGCGGACTAAAAATCCTGCTTTGGCGGAAACTTCAGTTAATGGCTCTACTCAGACAAATGCAACATCCAGAAGCTTCCATAAGTTTTAGATCGACAATTCATTAGCTTGGAAATTCACAAATTGAAAGTTCGCATCATACCAATTAATAGATAAAATTGAAATAATCATAGAATCTACGTGATTTGACTAAAATTTTAAGTCTACATTTTTCTCACTATCTGATATTTTGAATAACTTTTAAGTCTGATTGAGGATAAGAGAAATTGAGGATAAGAGGATAAGATCTGGCCTTACCAGTTATTTTACCTATTTGTATAAATGCTATATAATGAGTTATCTTTGATTGTGTGTTTCATTTATGAATATGATAGTATGCACTTGTACCATTTAACATTCCGAAATTAAGTTTTAAGTAGATAGTGACCATTAAATGTTTTTATAAAACAGCCAACAGTTTCAAAAACATTATGAATTTTTCAATCACCTAACAGCAAATTACGATCATGACTAAAATCATCGCCTTAATCTATTTAATTATCGGATCCAGTTTATTGGATTTTGGACCCGGTAAAACCGAACTTCTGGAACAAGCCGAGGAAGCCTTTTATGATGAAAATTATAACTTGGCCTTAATTCGGTACAACGAATTAGAAAAAAGTTACCCTGAAACAACGGAGCACTTATATCACAAATACATTGTTGAGCACATGACTACCAAAAGAGGTGGAGATTTATCGAACCTTTTGGACATGGCAGCTACCAAAGGAAAAGAAGATGTTTATTATAATTATTGGCTCGGGAAAATTTACATGAAAAGGTATGATTTTGACCAAGCAAAAAATAGAATGGAAACCTTCCTCTTATCCAAGGCTGAGAAAAATGAAATGCTCTTAGCAGAAATTAGTGATTTACTTAGATGGATTGATCAAGCAAAAATAGCTCATAGCAACCCCAATGATTACTTGATTGAGCCCCTACCAAAAGGTATCAACACAGCCAATCAAGAAATTTCCCCGGCTTTTTTTGGTGGTCATGATGAGCTTGTATTTCTCAGTGATCGCAAAGCACCAGACCCTATTGATTTCGAAAAATCAAAGTTTTTAGCCTATCACGCAGTAAAAACAGGTGAAGAATGGTCCAACCCTACATTGCTGGAAAAATTGCCTGAATTTACTTTTGAGAAGGCCAAAATTGAAATCGTAGAGGATGTGAAGCAACTTTTTTACTTCACTGAGCAGTACGAAGGTGACTTGTACTACAATAAGTATGAGGAAAATTCAGAATGGTCCTCACCTATAGAATTTGATGCTAAAATCAGGAATAAGAATATAGAGTCCCATTTCTATATAAATGACGCCATGAATCATATACTATTTGCTTCTGGCAAACCATATAATCATGACATCTGGCAAACTCAATTAATTGATGGAAACTGGTCAAGTCCTAAACCTATTAGCGGAGCGGTGAATACCGAATTTGATGAGGACAGCCCTTTTCTATCTCACGATGGTAAAAAACTGTTTTTCAGCAGTGAGCGACCATCAGGGATTGGTGGATATGATATCTTTGTTTCAACCTGGAATGATGACACTAAAGCTTGGGGGCAGCCGGTAAATATGGGATTTCCAATAAATACAATGGATGACGACATCTATTTCGAAGTACTACCCGGTGACGAAAAAGGCTTCCTTGCATCCAATAGACTTCATAGCGAAGGCGGATTTGATCTTTACTATTTCCATAAAGAAAAGAAAATCACTGTAGCTGGAAAAGTACTGAACAAAGATTCTGATACTCCTATGACTGGAGCATCAGTAAGACTTCACCCTAAGTCTTATGAAGACGAATCGTTTGGTGCTACTACTGATGAGAATGGCGAATTTGAAATGAAAATATTCAATCGGGAAGAATACGTAGTGGAGGTACTCGTCAACAATGAGAAAGTATATTCGGGAGATTATACTAGTTCAGGTTCGTACACAGCAACTGAGTTATCCTTAAACCTTAATGTCAGTCTTCCTTCAAGCGAATTGGAAGAAAAAATTCTGGCAGAAGAAGTATCAAAAACTAGCGAAGATGATGCTGAGGCTAAATTTGAGGCAGTTGAAGAAACCATTTACTTTCCTTTTGCATCCGCTGAGTTATCTGAAAAATCCCTTAATGCACTAGCGGTAATAATCGAAAAAATGAAGAACCGTGAAGATGTGCTAGTCGAGATAGCGGGACATACAGACAATGTTGGATCAGAAGAATTCAACATGATGCTATCTAAGAGAAGAGCAAATTCCGTGAAAGATTATTTATTGAATAAAGGAGTTGAAGCTAAAAGCATTTCCGTGAAGGCTTTGGGATCCTCACAACCTGTGAGCTCAAATTCAAATGAAACAGATGGGCGGAACTTGAATAGAAGGTCTGAGATTGTAGTTAAGAAGAAATAATTATTAACAGAAACATGGAGAATTTCCAAAATGTCTACGACAAATTCTCCATGTTTCATTGTTCCCATTCAAAAACTAAAAAACCTCATCTATTTACGCCTTGTCATTTTGATTGGAAATAATATTTATTTGCTAAGTAGGCTTAATTAGTGTGATCTTCGCATAATTGACTTAAATAATGTCAATTAGAGTAAATTAAACATTGATATGATAAAGATTTTGGCCCTCACCTACTTGTTTTTTGGATTAATGGTAACCCCCCAGATTGATCCAGATAAAGGTAAACTGCTCAGCAAAGCTGAGGAAGCATTTTATAATGAAGATTACAAACTGGCTTTGATTCTTTACAATGATTTAGAAAAGAACTTCCCAGAAAGTACAGAGCACTTGTATCACAAATATATTGTTGAACATCTGTCCGACAATCGTGGTGGAGACCTCTCTAAGCTTTTAAGCATGGAAGTAACTAAAGGTCAAGAAGATATTTATTATGAATATTGGATGGGGAAAATTTATATGAAACGATATGAATTTGACAAGGCTTCAGAGCGCTTTAAATCCTTTCTTTCTAAAAACATAGAAAGAAGCGATATGATAGAAGCCGAGGTTCAAAGCTTGTTACGTTGGATTGATCAAGCCAAAGATTGGCACAGCAGACCTTCTGATTATCAAATAGAATCTTTAGCCGAGGGCATAAATACAGTTGACCAAGAATTGTCACCTAGTTTTTTTAAAGACTTTAATCAACTTGTCTTTATAAGTGACCGACAATCTCCTGATCCAAATTATGAACAATCTCAATACTTGGCCTATCAATCAATAAAAACCGAAGGGAATTGGTCTTCACCAACCGCCATTGAAGAGTTTCCATATTTCAACTTTAATAAAGCTAAAATTGAAGGTATAGAAGATAAAACACAGTTATACTTCTTTGTTGACCCAAATAGCAGTTTGTATTATCATAATTACGAGGAAGGTGAGACTTGGTCAGCTCCTCTGAAGCTCGAAACTAAAGTTAAATCCAAGGATGTGATATCGCATTTTTATATCAATCAGGACATCACTCATATCATATACGTAACTGGTAGTCCGTACAATCACGACATTTGGCAATCGAAACTGGTAAACGGCTCTTGGTCAAGCCCTCAAGGCATTAAAGAAATTAACAGTGAGTTTAATGAAGACAGTCCTTTTCTTTCGGAAGATGGTAAAAAATTATACTTCAGTAGTGCGCGACCTTCTGGAGTGGGTGGATACGACATCTATGTTTCTAATTGGAATGAAAGCGACAATAAATGGGGAACTCCTGAAAATTTAGGTTTCCCTATCAATACCATGGATGACGAATTGTACTTTGAGGTACTTCCTAATCAAGATAAGGGCTTCTTTGCTTCTAATAGATTGAATAGCTTAGGTGGTTTTGACTTATTCTATTTTTACAAAGACGAGAAGATCATCTTGTCGGGTAAAGTAACCAACAAAGAAACCAATCTTGCTTTAGTCAATGCGACTGTCACGTTGAATCCCAAATCAAACGAAAGTAAGCCTTTTGTCACTAATACAAATGATAACGGACTCTTC
>JBLIFO010000200.1:0-5324 GCA_047633875.1 Marinoscillum sp.
GCTGATTTGATTTCGTCATGGATGGATTCGGGGAAATTATCTTCCAACAAAAGCTGAATTGCTTCGTCCAAAAAAGACCTATCCTTTAAGAGCTGGTCTTGTATCTCTGGGATTAGTTTACCCTCTGGATTGACTTTGCGTAGTTCAGAAACACTCACGCTTCCCTTCGTATTCACTGCTTTATCCAGCACCCAAATACCATCATTCGAAAGTCTAGCAAAGGGTTCTTCAGGGTGATAGCTCTTTCGTGAGGGTCCGAATTCTTGCAGTAGGTCTTTTAGCTTCTCTTCAACTTCCGAGAATGCCAATGGACTTGTTTGTCCGTTGCTTAGTCTGGCTAAATAGATTAATAGTAGCAGTGGCTTGTGGGGTGCACGGATATCGCCTTGTCGCCATTTCTTGATGGATGTTAATGCTGATAAGATTTGAGTATTGGTCATTGGCCTATTTCACGCTGAGTATGCAATGTTCTAATTCCTTCAAAAATCTAAAATGGAATTTTTTCATGGCTTATTAAATAAAACGATTTCTTTTGTTGAGATGAACTATTCTCTTACAATAATCGCACATATTGAATCAGAGGAATATCAGCAGGAGCTAATCGATAATGTTCTAAATCCTGAATGCTCACCCATTCAAAAGCATCATGATCAGTCATATTCATCGTTGCACTTTGAAACTTACAGTGATAAGCAATAAGACGTATTTTAAAAGTATCGTATTCATGTTCGTTTTCTGCTATGAACGTGGTAACCTCAACCTCCATTCCAAGTTCTTCTCGCAATTCTCGTTTTAGACCTTCTTCATTCGTTTCCTCAAGTTCAATCTTTCCACCTGGAAATTCCCAATAACCACCTAAGGATTTATCGGGCCTGCGTCTTGCAATGAACACCTTACCACTTTTAAATATGATTCCACAAACAACGTCTATCATCACCCTTTTCTTAACCATGAGAAAGTTTTGCTGCATATTCCCATAAAGAAGCAGGCATATCCTTTTCCAATTCCCAGTTTATGCTCATCGGCTTTTCGCCACGATGGTTCATGTAGTTAACCAATCCAAGGAAATGGAAAGGCATCGTGAAACCGTATTCATCGGATGTCCTTTCTCTAACGAACAACAGAATTTTCTTACCCTTAGACATGTGATGAATGTATGCTAAACCTGCTCCTGTGCCAGGTCTAGCAGAATTCTGACTCTGCCAATGGAATATCTTTTGACTGACTGCATAGTCTTCGTAGCTTGTGGTTGCAGAAAATGCCCCTTGAGACTTATCTAAAGTGACAAAAAGCAATTCCGTGTTTTTTGAGTTCACGACCAACACACCTTCCCTAGAAGAATACTTTTTCTCAGGAGTGTGCATCCCGAAAGAAGCAAGAATTTCATCCCTGTTATATCTAGCATAAACTTCAAGCTCAATTTGATAACCCAGTTCTATTTCAGCTGTCTTTTGTTCAAGATTTGCTTTCAACCACTTAATCATTTCCAGAAGCTCTTTTACGATTTCAGGGTAAGCCAAAACATGCACTAACCCTTCTTTCAGAGAAACAAAGCCCCATTCTAATAGAGGCTTCTGCCAGAGATCGTAATACAACATCAGGGCAAAACCATCGTCATAATCAGCAGCCCGAGATGTTAAGAATGAATTAATCCAATCTAGGTAAAGCTTTGAATTAATATGTAATAACCTTTTGGTACTTCGAGCCAGATGATTAAAACGATCATCTTCAATTATTGGATAATGAACGATCTTCTGTAAGTGACCTATCCAAGAGTTTGCCCCTCTGTACAATTCGTGAATATCGATATCTTGACTAGATAGAAATTCGAAAAGTGATGGTTCAATGCCTTCGCTCAAAACCTCTTTTAGCAGCGATTGAATTCTACGTGCATTGTAAATGGCATCCCTGATATTCTTCAGAATAAACTCACACGCTTTCTCTTCCATATTTATGGAAGAACCAAATGGGACGTGCGGAAAACCTTCCTCAATCTCTGTTTCCACACTCCCAGAAGTTCGGCCTAATAAAGCACGAAACTTTCTCTCTGTAAACTGATAGCTCTGGTGAGCTTGTCCAATGAAATCTAAAACGGTCAAACATTCCTTGCCTTCGTGTAACCGCAATCCTCTGCCTAGTTGTTGAAGAAAGACTGTTAAACTCTCAGTAGGCCTCAAGAACAGCACCGTATTAATGCATGGTATATCAACTCCTTCGTTATAAATGTCCATTACGAACACATAATTGACTACACCAGACACTAAATCCTTTTTAATCTTTTGGCGGTCATTTTCGGTGATTCCTTTCCCGCTTACAAGATATGCGGCCTTCAACCCTTTCTTATTAAATTCATCTGCCATGAATTTAGCATGATCCACAGAATTGCAAAAACCAACGGCACGGACATCCTCCATCACAGAACAATAATGACTCAATCGATCAATGATTAGGTTTACTCTGAAATGATTACCTGTGAATAACCTATCTAGAATGCCAGAGTCATATTTTCCCTTCCATGCTATGGTTGTTAAATCCACCGAATCATGATCTGTCACACAGAAATATTGAAATGGCGAGAGGAGGCCGAGTTTCAAAGCATCTGGAAGTCTTATGCTAGCAGCTATTTTATCGCAAAAATAAGGCAACAAGCTTTGCCCATCCATTCGTTCTGGCGTTGCGGTAAGTCCAATCAGTATTTTTGGTTTGAAAAAATCAAAAACGAATTTATAGCTACTTGCGGCACCATGATGAGCCTCGTCTACCACTATATAATCGTAATAGTCTGCTTGAATTCTTTCTTTAAAAAAAGAATGTTGATTTGCCAGGGTCTGAACAGATATAAAAAGCTCCTCATACTTTTCGTTCGGAGTATAACTCCCTACCCATAAAGAGCCGAAGTTAGCGTCCCTGAGGACACCTTTAAATTTCGACAAAGCCTGGACCAATATTTCTTGACGATGCGCAAGGAATAGAATTTTTGCTTTACCTCCATTTCGTGAACGAAACCTTTTATAATCAAATGCCGCAATCACTGTCTTACCTGTCCCAGTTGCTGCGACCACTAAATTTTTATCTTTACCCAGCTCATCACGCTCGAAGTCTAACTTTTCTAAAATTTCCTTTTGATAGGCATAGGGTTGGATTTCAAAATCTGGTAAAACGAATTGGTGATCCAATGTCTGTGCGCCACCTTTTGCCATCCCCAAAGCATTCGCTAGTTGTTGTTTTTTACTATCGTCGTAGGTTTCAAAATTCTCATTCGCCCAGTACGTATCAAATGTGGAAATGGCTTTCTGAATCAAATGCTTATTCTCTTGTGCATTAACCTTTAAATTCCATTCTAGTCCTTTAGTTAAAGCAGCATATGACATGTTGGAAGAACCAATAAAGGCAGTATCAAATCCAGAATTTCGCTCAAATATGTATGACTTAGCATGGAGCCTTTCGTGATGGGTATTGTATGATATCTTGATTTCTGTATTGGGCAACGAAGCTAAAAACGCAATCGCCTTCGCTTCACTAGCCCCCATGTACGTTGTAGTTATGATTTTCAATTCCACACCTTCTCGAGCTGTAAAATCCTTGAGCTGTTTCTCTATAATACGGACACCTGTCCAGCGTATAAATGAAATGATCCAATAGATTCGATCTGCTGAAAGTATTTCTTTGGACAATTCAGAGTCCAAAGAATAATCTGAGTTACTTCCAGTGAATAATGTTGAAAAGGAATACCCTGTTAACGAGTAATTATTGTTGATGTGATTTTTCAGCTGGTCATCTGAATGTCCTACCCTACTCAAGATCGCTTGTAATAGCATCGCTTCTTGATCTAATAAATCGGCTGAGAGATCTTCTTTTTGAAATTGATTATCCAGATACTGTATTATACCGTTTACTATTTGTAGTTGATTGGCGACAGCTTGATCTCCTTTTATTTGACCAAGGCAATAATGAATGACCTTGGAAGTATATTGTGTAAGCAGATCAATTGCCTGATTTTTTGGAATGGGTCTTTTGCTTAAATAGAATTTCTCCTCCGACTCTTTAAGCTTATCTGCTAGAAAACGACTGATAAGCTGCTCATATATGCCCGTTTCTAGTTCAGCCATTTGCGCATAAAAATGAAATCAAGTATTTGCTCATCTTCTAAAGTAGTTCAGTTTAAGAATAAAGCAAACTTTAGTTGTCAATTCTCATGAAGTTATTGCTAAATCAAAGATCTAAAACTTCGATTCTGACTGAATCTTTCACGCCCCCCTGCATCTACACATCAATCACATTCTCAAAAGCCTCCAAAGTATTCTCCGAAACTTCATCACTTGGCGCGAGATGCCCTTGCAATGCTCCTGGAGATGTTCGAGATGAACTCCAGAAGCTGAGCGTGATGGTGCAGTGGAACATTCAAATTTCGATTTCAATTCAGCTTTTACAATCAAATCCTAATCAAGTGAAAAATCCATCTCTGATGATCAGCGGTAGCATACTTCAAGCGTCCTAAGGCCCAACTCATAAAGTGGCTCTTACAATAACATTGATATCAATGAAGAGAATGGTGCTGGGATGTGGGTTGTTGGAGAGTTTGTGCGGGCTTTAGAGGGCTGACAGTATTTTCCTCGCAAAAACACACGCCCCTCCACTTTCGGGTGGCTCTTAATGCACAAAAAGGGTGTTTCATTTTAAAAACATAGCTACTATCTTTAGAGCTTCAGTAAACAGCCTGTTATCTGGAGCGCTATACACGATGTGAATAAATGTTATCTTAAACATACTCGGATGTTGTCACCAATTTAAAAAATGAATACGTTCATTAAAACAATATCTATTATTTCAATCTTAGGAGGAATCTTAGTAACGATTTACTTTTTGAATGAACTCTCCGATGAATACCAAGTGCTTGTTAATGAAAAAATATTACTCCCCGAAACTGGTCAAGTAGGTGATTTTATAGGAGGAGTCATTGGGACGGTTTTTTTCCCTTGCTGGATTCTTTATTTTGGTTTTGACATTATCAGAACAAACTAAATTTGCTTCCAAAGAAAGATTTGAGAGTAAATTTTTCGACCTGCTCAAACTACATAGAGAAAATGTCAGGGAACTTGAAAAGGATAATACCAGCGGACGAAAGGAATTCCATTTGATATTGAAGCAATTCCTCGACTGTAGAGAAGACATGACACCAGCATTTAGAAAAATAAGTGAAAACCAGATTTATGAAAAAAGCTATCTAAATGACCTAAAGCAAAGATTAGCATATACAAATAAGGAAATTGATTCCGTCAACCTTGCTAAATTGAGCTCACCATATTTGGTGACATTCTATGGCG
>JBLIFO010000201.1:0-5265 GCA_047633875.1 Marinoscillum sp.
CTCAGGTAATGGGGAAATATTCGATCAGCGGGGTGTCGTGTCTCAAACTTTGCAATTCCAACCAATTTTCGCCCAGTTATCTACAGACGAGGGTGATGAGACTTACGCCGATCTTAATAATGGAAATGCAGTTTCCAATCCTTACACTTTGGCAGTGGACGTTACAGATCAGAAGAAGACTTTTAATCTATTGCAATCTCTTAGTACTATTTACAGCGTCAATAAAAACCTAACTGCGACGGTTAAAGGAGCTTTCAACTACCAGAGAAGCACACGAGATTCTTATTTTCCTACCACTACTTCCAGAGGAAGAAGAAACGGCGGAGAAGCAACACAAGCATACAATGACCGATTCAAAGGCTACCTTGAAGCCAATTTGAGATACCAAAAGCAGATCAAAAAGCACCATATAGATGCTATAGCCATAGCTACTTATGAGCAGACAAATGATAGAAGACTTTTCAGCAAAGCGTTTGGTTTTGGCAATGACCAAACGACCTTTTATACTTTTGAGTCAGCGACGGATATACTAGTTCCAGTTTCAGTGTTCAGTGAGTTTTCACTTCTCTCTGGACTTACGAGGTTTGGCTATAACTACAAAAAGAAATATTTCTTTGACGTCAATGCAAGGGTGGATGCTTCTTCAAAGTTTGCAGAGAACCAAAGAGCAGCATTCTTCCCTTCTGCGAGTTTTGGATGGATAGCCTCACGAGAGAAATTCCTTAAAAACGTGAAAGCTGTCTCATTCATGAAAGTAAGAGCGTCTTATGGACAAACTGGAAGCAACCCGATAGCACCCTATCAGTCTTTGGCGCTTATGAGTCCTATTCGGTACAACTTTGACAACTCTTTGGTTACTGGCTTTTACCAAGAAAACCTTAGTAACCCTAATTTAACATGGGAGACCACAGACCAATACAATGCAGGTCTAGATTTGAATCTGCTTGATGCAAGGATTAGGATCACATTTGATACTTATCTAAAACAAACCAATAACCTACTCCAGCAAGTACAGCTTCCAGCTTCAAACGGATATGCCCAAATAGTTGATAATTTTGGGTCAATCGAAAACAAAGGTTTTGACTTTTCCTTAGGTGCAGATATTGTCTCAGAAAAAAACCTACAATGGTCTACAGATTTTAATTTTTCTAGGAATAGAAACGAATTGGTAACCCTCAATTCGAATCTTGATTTTCAATTAGGTCCAGTGGTAGGTTTTACCCGTACCAATCCAATTCTCTTCAAGGAAGGTTCACCACTAGGTATCTTCTGGGGAGCGCAGACCGAAGGTATCTATGCCAATTGGGAAGAGGCTAATGCTAGTGGTATAGAGGGAGCAGCCCCTGGGGAGATCAAATATGTTAACAGATCAATAGACTTAGACGAAAATGGAGATCCATTGGCTGTTCAGTTGATCAACTTTGATGATTATGTACAAATAGGTGATCCCAATCCAGATTTTACTTTTGCTATCACCAACAACTTCACATATGGAAAATGGGACTTAAGTATTTTGATCACGGGTCAGAAAGGTGGGGATATCTTCTGGGTGGACTCATGGCAGTTGGCTGGCTTGACTTCAAGTAGAAATGTGTTGAAATCCGCTTATGATCAATCTTGGAGGTCACCATTTACCTACACTCAAGGATCAGACAGCTTCACGTATGATCCAGCATCTGACAGAACCGAGGGAGCAGTCAATCCTGCGCCATTTAGCGGTGATACTGGACCGAGAGCTTTACCTTCCGATAGACAGATTTTTGATGGGTCATTCGTTAGGTTGAAAAACATCAATTTTGGTTATACACAGCCTCTCAAAGGTGGTCAGAGCTTGCGGATGTATGTCTCAGGACAAAACCTATTTAGAATAACTGATTATCCAGGATACGATCCGGAAACACAGGCATACAACAAAGATCCTCAGCGAAGAGGCGTTGATTTTGGGACTTACCCGGGTGTGAAGTCATACATTTTAGGATTGAAATTTAATTTTTAAAAAAAGCAGCAAAATGAAATATTTCACCTACAACTTTCAGAAGGTACTTTTCTTAGTCCTTATTATTTCAGTAGCTACTTCTTGTGAAGATTTACTGAAGGAGGAACCGTTCATTCAGCTCGATGCTGGGACTTTCTATCAAAATGAGGACGATGCATTAGCAGCACTCACAGCCGCCTATGCACAACTCAAATCTGGCCAGGGTTACTACAGACAGCTGTGGTTATCCAACCTCATAGCTGCCTCAGACATAGGATCATCCAGTGACAATCATGGAGATTTCATAAGAGGCAATATTGTAAACACGAGCAGGAACCTACCGACAGCTTGGGAAGATATCTATATCGCCATTCGTGATGCCAACAACGTGATTGCCAATGTTCCTAATATTGACGCAATAGATGATTCCCTCAAGAATCGGATCGTTGGTGAGGCTCGATTTCTGCGAGCACTCCACTATTTCAACCTTGTGAGAACTTTTGGTGAGGTGCCACTCAGATTGGAGCCCATCCGTCTAGGTCAGTCTGAAGGATTACCTGTCTCTAAGATTACGGAAGTTTATCAGGTGATTTTGGATGATTTAGAATTCGCTGCTGCCAATTGTTGGGACAAAGGTGAGTCCAGAGGTGGAAATATCAATAATGTAGGCAGAGTTACTAACAGCACGGCTCATGCATTGCTGACTAAAGCATATCTCCGGATAGCTTCCGCCAAAAGAACAGCACTTGCTGGCATTTTGGGTAACAAGCTCTATCTAAATTTTCCAGAAGATCCTAGCTTTTACTATCAGAAAGCTGTCGATCATGCAGACAAAGTCATTGCATCTAGCAATCAATTTCTTATCGGCACTTTACCTGAATGGATCGGTCTCTTTGATGTAAGCAATGGCAATAACAGTGAGATGATATTTGAAATACAGGGATCATCGCTGACAGAGCAGGGTACGGCATTATCCAATCTATTCACACCGCGAAATGCTGGCTTAAGTGGAGGAGGCTTTGGTGGGGCAAATAAATTCGTTGCACCATTTATCGGTAATCAGGTCGATAGAGCTGATCCAAGATTCTCGAATTCTCTAATTAAAGAATACCAAGACGAAACACTTAAATATGTACTGAACAACAATCAGAATGGCTATTTCAGAACGGATATTAAAACTGGAGAATCACGAAGTATTCTTTACAGGGTTTTTAGTTCCAAATACATTGATAGAACGGCCACTACCGAGTATACCAGCGGTCAGAACTGGCATGTGGTTAGGCTTGCTGATGTATATCTCATGCGTGCGGAAGCATTGGCAGAATTAAGCAATGATCCATCTGCGGCCAATGCTGATTTCAATATTCTTAGACAGAGAGTTGGTATGGCAGATTTTGACGGTGCCCTGATGACGAGCATGGACGAGTTCCGTACAGTTTTGCTCAGAGAAAGAGCCGCTGAGTTGATCATGGAAGGCCACAGATTTTTTGATATTACCCGAATGGGAGTTTATGACGAATACTGCACTATCACCATCGGCTCGACCAATGGAAGGCGGGATGCTGAAGACTATCTATGGCCGATTCCACTTACGGAAACTTCGGCAAACAATGCTATCGATTAATTGACTGCTCAGCCGATATTTATGAAGCTAGTTTTGATAATCTTGGGTTGGTGCTCTGCCGTCCATGGTATGTCCCAGCCTAATGTGATCTTCATACTAGCCGATGATCTCGGTTATGGTGAGCTGAGCAGCTATGGATCCAGAGATGTGAAAACGCCTACATTGGATCAACTCGCCAGTGGAGGAGTAAAGTTCAATCGCGCTTATGCAAATAGTACCGTTTGCTCACCGAGCAGGGCAGCAATTCTATTTGGGGATTACCCAGATCGCGTTGGTGTGCCTGGAGTGATTAGAGATAATCCAATAAATACCTGGGGAAACCTTAAAGATGACCTAGTCTCAATGCCCGATCAATTTCAAAAGCTCGGCTATCAAACTGCGCTCATAGGCAAGTGGCACTTAGGCTACAAGTCACCAGACTTACCCAATGACAGAGGCTTTCAGTTCTTCAAAGGGTTTGTGGGGGATATGATGGATGACTATTATACCCATCTACGCGGAAGAACAAATTGGATGCGAGAGAATGAGACTGAGATTAATCCCAAAGGACATGCAACCGACTTATTCACAGACTGGACTATTGATTATCTCCGTGAAAGAAAGGACTCGACCGATCCGTACTTTCTGTTTCTAGCATACAATGCACCTCATGATCCTGTGCAGCCACCAGATGATTTCCTTAAAAACGTCCATGAGCGTTTACCCAATGTTCCGTTGAAGCGACAAAAAATGATCGCGATGGTAGAGCACTTGGATTATAATGTTGGCAAAGTAATAAAGCACTTAAAAGATATTGGGGAGTACGAAGAAACGATTATTGTATTCACATCAGACAATGGAGGAGCTTTGAATTATGGAGCTAATAATGCCCCTTTCAACGGAGGAAAAGGAGATATGCTAGAGGGTGGAATTCGCATCCCGTGTCTACTTTCTTGGCCTCAAAAGTTAACTACAAGTGTCACAGACGAGCCGTTTCTATTAATGGATTTCTATAGGCTGCTACCTACTTTGGTAAGTAACCAGTCTAGCGAAAAGATTGATTTGAAAAGTATGCTAAAAGCCTCTCAGCGAGCAGATATGATCTGGGTGAGGAGAGAAGGTCATAAGTTTGGTGGTCAGGCATATTATGCCGTTTCTGACGGTACGTACAAGTACTTACAAAATTCACCTTTTGAGCCTTTCACGCTCTACGATCTTTCTCAAGACTCAATTGAGCAAAAGCCCTTAGCCAATAAGGAAAAGGAGAAGGAATTATTAAAAAAATTAACAGAACACATTCAGCAATCAGGGAAAATTCCTTGGCAATAAATAAGATTAACATGAAAAAGACATTAGCATTTATCATCGTGTGCGTATTGGGATTTTCTCTTATTGCGCAACCTGTTCCACCTAAGCCGTACAAGCTCGCTGACTACAATTTTGTTGCGGGGACTCAAATGATAGGTGGTAGGTACAAGTTCACTAAAGACAGCTACCTAGTAGAGCAAGCCAAGCACATCAGAGGTATGGGCTCCAACATTCTGAAGGTATCCTTGGGACAAAATTACTTTAAGACTTATCCTGATTTGAGGAAAGACCCATCCATTAAAACGACCGTTGATTTGTTGAAGAATATCAAAGAGTATAAGGAGGTCTTCGATATGGACTTTAAGTATGTGTTTATGTG
>JBLIFO010000202.1:0-5259 GCA_047633875.1 Marinoscillum sp.
TTCTTACAGATGAATGTGATCCTGCTAACCTTCACCCTGTCAATATTGAAGACATCATAGCTACAGCTGGCAAGGCTGAAGTGCATCTTGTCACCCTATTTAAAGAAGTCATCAAACTGCTCTGACCTATGGAAACGAAGGATGTAAACGGCTTTATGCATGTTAAATATCAAGGTGTAAGCTATAGCGAAAATGAAATGCGCGCGCGAGCCAAAGGCTATTATGCTTTTATGGACAAGCGTAGAACAGTGAGAGATATCACCGATACGCCTGTACCGAAAGATGTGATTGAAAGCATCATTATGACAGCATCTTCGGCACCTTCTGGAGCACACAAACAGCCATGGACATTCTGTGCGATCTCTAATCCTGAGTTGAAAAAATCAATCCGAGAAGCGGCAGAAAAAGAGGAATACGAAAGTTATCATGGACGAATGAGCGAAAGATGGCTTAGAGACTTAGCACCAATTGGAACAGATTGGCACAAGCCTTTTCTAGAAACAGCCCCATGGCTCATCGTAGTTTTCAAGAAAGTCTACGACGAACAAGAAGGTGAGAAAATCAACAATTATTATGTGAATGAGTCGGTGGGAATTGCATGTGGCATGTTGATCACGGCGATTCACAATGCTGGACTTGTCACACTGACTCATACACCTTCACCAATGAATTTCCTTACTGCCATTCTCGAGAGACCATCGAACGAAAGACCGTTTCTATTGCTTCCTATTGGTTATCCAGAGAAAGAGACTTTCGTTCCTGATTTGCAAAGGAAATCACTTAGTGAGGTGTCAGAATTTTATACTTAATTCTTTAAAACAGCATTATTAACATATTTGGCAGCCTATTATATGTTTTTGGCAGGATTTTAATTTTAGTAATCATCAACTTTACTTTTATCAAAATCGAAACATATTCCTGTGAAAGCAGGAATTGTCTATAGCTGGTTGGAACCCTGAAGAAGAAGTCTTCAGGGTTTTCTTTTTCATAGCAATCAGTTATCTTGAGAGATATGAATTCCGTCAAAAACTTATTCCTCCTACTCCTTTTGACCTACGGTTCCTTTGCGTTTGCTCAACCTGACAAGACCAAGAAAGCACGTTGGCCATATGAACGCGGTATCATTCAATATTCTATTACTGGAGATGCAAAGGGACAGGCAAAACTCACATTTCATGAATATGGTTGGAAATCACTGGAGCACCGCGAAATGAGCTTTGTTCGCTATGGTGTGACTAGTGAAGAAGCACGGATGGAAATCACCGACAATACGGATTTGATTAAAATCAATTTGAATACCAAAACAGGCATACGTAGTAAGGATGCCACACTTTACAACTTATTGAGCTATAAAAATAGTCCAGAAGCTTATGAGGCCTGGTTTACTTCAAGAGGTGGAAAACTTATAGGTACAGATACCATCCTTGCTTTGAAATGCAATAAGTGGGAGTTTACTCGTGGAAATATTACAATGCTCTGGGAACATCAAGGACTGCCTCTCAAGTTAATTAAGAAATTACCAGGCCTAGATTATGAGCAAATAGCAATAAAAATCGATACCACTTCTAAATTAGATCCATTGGCTTTCCAGCTACCTAAAGACATTAGTTGGGAAGAATAATAACGAGCTATACCACCACAAAATCCTTGTATTTACCATCAGAATAGGTTTTGCATGTCATAGCATCGCGCAGTACAGCTGGCTTAAGCATCGATTTACCCAAAAGCATTCTTCCACATTCTTGTATCCCTTCGATGATGGATGGATGTGGATGGATCAGCTCAGCCAACTCGCGAATGCCTCTATCCATAGAGATCAACAATGCCACGGCCTGAATGGCACTAGAAGCGTGCTCGCCTACTACACGCATCCCAAGGATTTTCTGTTTGTCATCATTCGTGACCATAATCTTGATAAATCCTTGAGTATTTCTCATGGCTATTGCCCTAGGAATGCATGAATAGTCAATACTTACGATTTTATATTCCAGCCCTGCATTCTGAGCTTGTATCTCGTTCATCCCAACTCCAGCTACTTCTGGTGACAAGAACATGATGGAAGAAATATTTTCATAAATAAGCGGACGCTCCGGTTTACCGAAAATTCTTTCAATAGCATAACGACCTTCAAGCTCGCCAACATTCACAAGGGAAATATCAGCAGTGATATCACCCACTGCATAGATATTTGGTACGGTCGTCTGAGTATTGTCATCAACAATACCTCTTCCATCTAATTTGATATCCATTTCCTTAGGAAAAAGATCTACATAATTTGGAACACGACCCACACTCACCAAAGCCTTTTCAACACGAAAAACCTCTTTAGAACCATCGGTATACTCTAGCGTATAAACGACCATATCGTTTTCCTTGCGCATATCAATCAGTCGCGAGTTGCGGTGAACCAATACATTTTTTGCCTCCAGATTCTTTTCGATAACAGACACCACATCTTCATCTTCAAAAGGAAGAATTCTATCTCCTTTATCAATTAGATGCACCTTAGTATGCCCAAAATTGGAAAAAATGGTAGCAAACTCGCAACCAATCACCCCCGCTCCTACGATTACCATGCTTTTCGGAAAACCCTCCATTTTGTCTAATCCATCACTGGTAAAAATGGTCTCCTCATCGATAGGAATCTCAGGTAAATAACGAGGCTTACTGCCCGTAGCTATGATAATATAATCGGTCTCTAGATGTGTGACTTCCTCAAATTTCTTAACCTCTACTTGATTAGCTCCGATAATACGAGCATAGCCTTCTATGTAATCAAAACTCCCACCTTCCACGGAAACATTAATATTGCGCATATGATGCTCCAATTGATCCATACGCTCTTGGACGGCCTTGCGTACTTCTGATCGAATTTTGTCGTAATTAAATTTAACACCTCCAGTGTTTAAAGCTTCTCCATGCTTTCGGAGTGAATATGCCTCTCGGCTCAGCTCCCACCAGGTCTTACTCCAAAGTGCTCCGTGGTGAATTCCTGCCCCGCCAAGTTGTTTTTTCTCAATTAGCGCAACGTTCTTTTTGAAATCAACAGCACGCATAGCAGCGGCATAACCTGCCGGACCAGCGCCTATTATTACCACATCGTATTTTTTCATATTAGGTCAGTTTGAGAACAGCCATTAAGCTATGAAAAATTCAGGTCAATTACGAGCTCTGATGTCTTGATCTGAGGATTTCGGCTACATATTCAAGACTATATCCTTTATAACTAAGCAATACCATCTGATGGAAGAGTAAATCGGCTGATTCATTGAGGAACAAATCTTCGTTATCATCTTTGGCTTCTATGACAACCTCTACTGCTTCTTCGCCCACTTTTTGAGCTACTTTATTGATGCCTGCCTTGAATAGGCTGGCGATGTACGATTTCTCTGACGGGTTGTCCTTTCTGTCCTGAATTACTTTCGTTAAAGTTTCCAAAAAGCTTAATCCTCCACCATTCACTTCATCAAAGCACGTATCACTTCCAGTATGACAAGCAGGCCCCATTGGGTTTGCTTTGATAAGTAAGGTATCATGATCACAATCCTCCAATATTTCACTTACCATAAGGAAATTTCCAGATGTCTCACCTTTGGTCCAAAGCCGATTTTTAGACCTACTGAAAAAAGTCACTTTACCAGTCTCCTGTGTCACCTTGAGCGACTCTTCATTCATATAACCGAGCATCAGCACTTTGGATGTGGTGTCGTCTTGTATGATCGCCGGGATAAGCCCTCCGCCTTTTTTGAAGTCTGGTGTCATTATAATCTGATTGAAATTGACTGTTTAGCTAATTGATTTTTGAGGTCTTTGATCTCTACTTCTTTATAATGAAAAATACTCGCAGCAAGTGCGGCATCTGCTTTTCCTTCTGTAAAAATGGCTGAAAAATGTGGAACTGTCCCTCCTCCACCTGAAGCAATAACGGGAATACTCACCGCTTCGCTAACACGTTTAGTTAGATCCAAAGCAAATCCTGCCTTAGTACCATCATGATCCATACTTGTTAAAAGTATCTCTCCTGCACCTCGCTCTGCCACCTCCCTGGTCCACGCCACAGTCTCAAGCTCCGTTGGCACTGTACCACCATGTGTATGTACCAAATCAACATCTCCTACTCTCCTGCTGTCTATAGCTACTACAATGCATTGTGAGCCAAACTCTGCTGCCAGTTCATTGATCAGTCCTGGATTCTTTACAGCTGATGAATTGATGGAAACTTTATCAGCACCTTCTGCTAATAATGCCCTCACATCATCCACCGTGCTGATTCCTCCCCCAACTGTAAAAGGTATATGGATCGCTTCAGCGACTTTTCTAACCAACTCCAACAAGGTTTTTCGCTTCTCCAAAGTGGCAGATATGTCTAGAAAAACCAGCTCATCTGCACCTTCGATGGTGTAACGCTCTGCCAACTCCACAGGATCACCAGCGTCGCGTAACTCCACAAAGTTGACACCTTTTACCGTGCGGCCGTCTTTGATATCTAGGCAAGGAATGATTCTTTTGGTCAGCATGATATTTCTTTTAATTCGGCCAAAGTGACTCTTCCCTCATAGTACGCTTTACCTACAATGGCTCCAAAAAGTCCTTGTTCCTTAAGTTTTATGAGGTCCTCCTTCGAGGAAACTCCACCGCTCGCTATGAGATTAAGCTTAGGATAAGCAGCTTGTATTTTGGCATACAGATCAAAGGAGGGGCCTTTCAACGCGCCATCTTTGCTAATGTCCGTACAGATCACATCAGTGATCCCAAGATCAACATAGTAGGATAAGAAGTCCATCAATTTTAATCCTGAAGACTTTTGCCAACCTGACACCATCACTTCCTCATTGAGGGCATCTGCTCCAAGGATGATACATTCTGAACCAAATTCCTTGATCCAACTTTTTACTTCTTCCTTATCGCTCACAGCAATACTTCCAGCAGTCACTTGTTTGGCTCCAGCAGCCAAGACTAACTCCAAATCCTTACGACTTTTTACTCCGCCACCAAAATCTATTGAAAGACTTGTAGCAGAAGCAACTTCCTTCAGTGTTGCAATATTCACTACGTGTTTGGCTTTAGCTCCATCGAGATCAACCATATGCAGTCGCTCCAAACCAGCTGCTTCGCACTGCTGTGCGATCTCCAAAGGATTGTCTGCATATTGCTTCATCTGACTGTAGTCGCCGTGCGTCAACCGCACACAAGCACCTCCTATAATGTCTATGGCAGGTATTATTTTCATTGCTCTAGTTTCAAGAAATTGTCCAAAAA
>JBLIFO010000203.1:0-5142 GCA_047633875.1 Marinoscillum sp.
GAGGTAGCTATGTTCAAAATACTGTTAGGTACTTTTATTATTTCCTTGATAAATCAGGTAATATTCGTCTTTACAACCGTAAAAAATCTGAATTGCTCGCGATCATGTCCAGGCATCAGTCAGAGGTCAAAAGCTTTGTAAAATCTAATAAGTTAAGATTAGATGACCCACGAGATTTGATTCGTATCACTGCATTTTTTAATAGTTTATAATTATGGATAAACCACTTATACTAGTAACAAACGACGATGGTATCACCTCCCTGGGTATTAAAAAGCTGATCAGTTTGGTCTCTACCCTGGGAGAAGTAGTAGTAGTAGCTCCAAATAGCCCACAGTCAGGGATGGGCCATGCGATCACTGTTGGAGATACGCTGCGTTTAAATGAAAACAGACTTTTTGGCCCAGATATCTTATCCTATGAGTGTAGTGGTACTCCCGCAGATTGCGTGAAACTAGCAAAACATCATGTGTTGAAAAATCGAAATATTGACTTGGTCGTAAGCGGTATAAATCATGGTAGCAATACTTCAATTAGCGTTTTGTACTCTGGAACGATGAGCGCAGCGATCGAGGCAGCTATTGAGGGTACACCAGCAATTGGTTTTTCATTATGTGATTTCGACACAAAAGCTCCTATGGATCATGCCGATGAGTTTATCCTCAATATTGCTCGGGAAGCCTTAAAGAAAGGTATTCCAAAAGGTATAGCGCTTAATGTGAATATCCCGACTGTACAGGTAAAACCTATCCAAGGAGTGAAGCTTTGCCGTCAGGCTAATGCGAGATGGGAAGAGGCTTTTGATCAGCGAGTGGACCCAAACGGCAGAAAGTATTTCTGGATGGTGGGCAACTTCGTCAATCACGACAAAGGCGAGGATAATGATGAGTGGGCAATTGCTAATAATTATATATCAATCGTCCCATGTCAATTTGATTTGACAGGACATCATGCCATTACTATTATCAATGATGAGTGGGACTTATGATTCGCTATTCGAACCGTCTTGATCATTAAGACGCTGTGCGAGCTGATCTAGCTTGCGATTGATATCATCAATCTTATTTTCAATTCCGTCGTTATTGTCCATGACCATTTCATCAACGAATACGGCATTCATTATGGACATCCCAAAAATCCCACCAGTAAGAACTACTACAAAGAAAAATACCCTTGTCAACAGGGGTTTCCAGCTTGTTGGATCAGATGCGGCTATGATGGTGGAAGGCATTTCGTTCCAACCTTCTAGGGTAAATACCTGAAAAATAGATAGAAGTGAAATTCCTGGATTACCAAACATTTCTGGTGCTTCATTTCTAAATAAATGACTTGCTAATATTGCCAACAAGACGTTGTAGATCACCAAAGCGGCTAGAACGAAAATTGATGCTCTGAAAGCCCGTGCAATTCCAGCCATCATTTTAGAAATATTTGGAATAAACCGCATAAATCTAAGAATTCGCATAACTCTTAATAGTCTGAATACCAGAAGGTAAGACAAATCAGGGATATCTATAATCAACTCAAAGAGAGAAGGAACAGATATGGCTACTAGAATGAAATCAAATCGGTTCCAGCTGTCACTTATATATTGCTTCCAACCCTTCATACCCACTTTCACTAATACTTCTAACATGAAGAAGATCGTGAAACCATGATCCAGAATGTTTAATAGTGGATCATTATGGAGCTCAACATAACCAAGTAAAAAGAGTAAAACTGAATTACCAAGTATAGCACCTATGATAAGCCACTCATTGGTAAATAATTTAATAATTCTTGAAATCATGCCAGTGGGTTGAATTGTGCAAATGCTTAAAAAAGCTTATACTAATATATTCTAAAATGATGTTGGTCACAACGCGAGCCAAACTAATTAATTGAAAAATTCTAAAAGATTAATCGCTAGGTAATATGATAGATTTTACTCAGATCATTTCGTAAGATTGATTTTTACTATAAGGTTTAAGGCGAGTGCAGGATTACTTACAGTACGTCCATATCCAGGGATGGCATATACATCATATGGAGTGAAGCGATCATATGTCGATAGCAGTCTAAGTCGAAGTTGAAAACCTATAGCAAATAGTTGATTGATGCCAGATTCAGGGTTCGCCTTGTTAAGTTTCAATTTACTTTCTGAAGCAAGCACTAACTCTAACCATCTTGCCTCAAGATTGTTTCTTGAGAAGGTTCTTTCATAATCAGGTTGAATTTCAGAAGGGCTTTGAATCAATACCGTGCCTTCATCCTGAAACTGACACACACTATATCTTGCTCCCAATCCCAATTTGCTAGTCCCACTGATAGTTGCTAGATAGCCTCCTCCAAATCTAAAATATGACCCTTCTGATTTGTAATGCCCATTTTCAATTGCGTTTTCAGGAGCGAGATTACCTATGCCATATTCACCAACTAGGTAGTAGTGATCCAGAAATAGGAGATGAAGCCCAGCTTCATATCGATCTTCATTGGAAGCAAGTGAATAAATGATCTTTCCATAATCCACTACAATGGAAGGTTGGACAAATCTTACTTTAGCGTTAGTAGCTACAGAGTCAATATTGATTGAATCCTTTGCCTGAGAAATCCCAGTAAACCATGCTAGAATGCTAAAAATAAGCAGTAACAGTCGTTTCATCGCTGATGCATTGGTTGGTTTGACATGAGATAACTAGAGAATCAAAGGTATGATAGATGGTGTCTAGATTCACTGCTCGAATTCGCGCGATCCGCGCGTCATCAATAGCTTCATAAGTATCATATTGAAAAGCTATGGTATATGTGCTGTCGCCTATTTGAATTTCGTATGTCGACTGTCCGGTAGCCAAAAGCAAAGGAAGTCTGAATAAACTTGTGGAGTCTGGATAGTCTAAATCTATAGTTTCTTCTACCAAATAGGTGCGGAGTAGTTGGACAGTACCTTTATTTATCTTGGTGACTACACTATTGAATACTTTATTGACTGAATCAATTTTGGTTTTCACCAAAGTATTGGCAACTACTAAACTTTCAAAGTCGCTAATTGCTAGTAAGAAAGAATCTCTAGTAGACTCATATTGAACCTGGCCATTCGCGATCAAGGTATCCAAAACTATTAAAGAGTCACTTAAGGCCGTTATGGAAGCATTAAGAGCTTTCACCGATGAATCTGCAATGGTCTTGATGGAAGAATTTTCATTTATCAATAGTTGCAATGCATCGGCACTGTCCTTATTGATGAAAATCATCTTCACAGATGGGTCATATACCAATGGCTTGCCACAATCTGCACACGGGTCACACGCGGAGACAAGCAATAACCAAGAGCAAATTATAAATGTGAAATTCTTCATTAAACAGGATCTACATCGAAAACAACCTTGACACCTTTATACATTCCATGGTTGATGAGAATATTACGCGAAGTAAGTAGGAATTCCTTTAATGCATGAAGGTTCAGTCCTTGTTTTTCAATTTTCACGGTGATATCAAAGAGATATTGATTTCTAATTCTACCAATCATCGGCTCCACTGGCCCAATTACACGTAAATCGCCCAATTGTTTACGTATTTCTATAGCAAAATATTGTGCAGCATTGGCAGCAAGTTGTTTATCAAAGTCCTTAATTGTGATTTTGATCAATCGATAGAATGGGGGGTATCGAAACTGTTCGCGCTCTAAAATCTCATTTGTATAAAACCCGTGATAGTCTTGTCTTTTGATATACTGAAGGATGGGCTGATCTGGATCATTGGTTTGTACCAATACTTCTCCTATGTCTTCTCGTCTACCTGCGCGTCCACTCACTTGATGTATCAGTTGATAGGCTCTTTCATGAGATCGAAAATCTGGGAAGTGAATAATCCGATCTGCATCAAAAACGCCCACAAGTGTCACTGAATCAAAATCTAATCCTTTAGTGACCATCTGAGTACCGATGAGTACATCTATTTCCTTCTTCTCAAACTCATCTATGATCTTTTGCAATCCATACTTACTACGTGTGGTGTCCAGATCCATCCTGCGAATGCGAATTTCAGGTAAGTATTCTTGAAGTTCTTCTTCGATTTTCTCCGTTCCATATCCCACTGTGCGCATGTCCTCCGATTGGCACACTTTACATTGCGAAGGATTATCTGTTTTGTGACCACAATAGTGACATAGCAGATGGTTTTGGTGGTGATGAAGCGTGAGACTCACATCGCAATGTGGACATTTCGGAATGTGACCACAGTTGAAACAAGTGAGGTATGGCGCATATCCACGTCGGTTTTGAAAAAGTATCGCCTGCTTTCCACGCTTTACTTCTTGATCTATCGATTCTAAGAGAGTATTGGTGAAATTCCCTTGTAGCTTTTTTTGCTTTCGAGCTTGAATGAGATTCACAAATTTCACAACTGGCAGGGGAGAGTTGTTGTAGCGCTCTTCTAGTTTCACCAATCCGTATTTCTTGTTCAAAGCATTTTGATAGCTTTCTAAGGAAGGCGTAGCGGTGGCTAATAGGGTTTTGGCATGAAAAAGTGCTGCTAAGTATAATGCTGCATCACGAGCATGATAGCGAGGGGCTGGTTCATACTGTTTGTAGCTGTTTTCATGCTCCTCATCCACTATGATCAAGGACAGATCTTGAAACGGAAGAAAAATGGAGCTTCGAACTCCCACTACAAAATTGCAAGTGCCATCTTGTACTTTTTGCCAAACTTCTACACGCTCATTGTCTGAGTATTTGGAATGAAATACAGCAAACTGATCTCCAAAAGCCTTACTAAGTCGATTAATGATCTGGGTAGTCAGTGCGATCTCTGGTAGAAGATACAATACCTGGCTGCCAGCATCAATCACATCCTGTATCAGAGAAATGAAGATTTCTGTTTTACCACTACCAGTTACTCCATGAAGCAATACTGTGCTTTGCTTTTCAAAGTGAGTTAGAATTTCTTGGCGAGCTGTGTCTTGAGCTGGCGAAAGCTTCACCGCTGAGAGATTTTCATCTTCAAATTCCCCAATTCGAGAAATAGTCTTTTCAAAAGCTGTAAATACTCCACGCTTTATCAAAGTTTGAAGTGATGACGTGCTAGACTCTTCAGTGATTGTTTTTTTAGGAATGCCCGGTTCATTCAGATTAGGTGATTCGAACACAGGCACATGTTTCAGATAGG
>JBLIFO010000204.1:0-5133 GCA_047633875.1 Marinoscillum sp.
TTCAATAGCCAATCATCAATCCAAGACCAACATAGGGGCACATAGCATCTTCCTAGGCCAGGTTCGTGCTGATGAAATTGATGGAAAAAGGGTTACTGCCATAGCATATTCAGCTTATGTTGAAATGGCGGAAAAGGTATTTCATGAAATTAGAGAAGCTGCTTTTTCACGGTTTGATATGACTTGCTGCCATATCTATCATAGCTTGGGTACGGTGAAGGCTGGAGAATTGTGTTTGTTTGTTTTCACGTCTTCGGCGCATCGAAAAGTGGCTATTGAAGCCTGTAATTATTTAGTTGAAGAGATCAAACTTAAGGTTCCTGTTTTTGGCAAAGAGCTTTTTGACGATCAAACACATCAGTGGAAAGTAAATCAATAAATGGTAGACATCACTCATAAATCCAATACGTTAAGAGTAGCTACTGCACAGGCCATAGTGAAAGTGGGAAGTCAAAAGACCATTGATTTGATCCATGCGCACAAGATTCCAAAAGGCAACGTCTTCGAGATGTCCAAGGCCGCTGGATTGCTAGGAGTGAAGAAAACATCAGATTTACTTCCTGATTGTCATCCATTGCCCATAGAGTTTACGGGTATTGAATACGAAATAGATGGCTTGGAAATCAAGATCATCATCACTGTTAAAACTATTTATAAAACGGGAGTGGAAGTAGAAGCCATGCATGGTGCCAGTATAGTGGCGTTGAACATGTATGATATGCTAAAGCCTGTAGATAAGAATATAGAAATCACTTCCATCAAGCTATTGAATAAAACGGGAGGAAAATCCTCTTATAAGAAACCCATCGGTGGTCTCACCTGTAAAGTTGTGGTTTGCTCAGACAGTGTGTCTAAAGGTGAAAAAGAAGATAAAGGAGGCAAATTGATTGTTACTGCCATGGAAGCCTTCGGTTTGAGTGTTTCGTATGCAGTGGTTCCTGATGAGACATTAGCTATTCAAGCACAAGTTGAAAATGCGACCACCGATTTATTAATATTCACAGGTGGGACAGGAGTGAGCCCGAGAGATGTTACTCCAGAGGCCATACGGCCACTACTAGATATCAATTTAATGGGAGTAGAAGAGGAAATGAGGAGATATGGTCAGGAGCGTATGCCTTATGCTATGTTGTCTCGTTCTGTGGCTGGTATAAAAGCTAACAAAGTAATCCTAGCGCTCCCGGGCTCTACAGGTGGGGTTACTGATTGCCTTAATGCGATTATGCCTCATTTATTCCACGTGTTTCATGTACTGAAAGGAGGTGGTCACTAATGGAATCTAAAATCATTGATCAATTTGGAAGACCACATACTTATCTGCGAGTCTCTCTGACAGATAGGTGCAACTTGCGATGCTTTTACTGTATGCCGGAAGAGGGAATAGAGCTGATGGAAAAGCCCAGCATTATGACCCACGAAGAGGTCATTGCTATCTCTAAGGCATTTGTAGACTTAGGCGTCAATACCATTCGATTGACTGGTGGGGAACCTTTAATACGTACGAATTTCGAGTTTCTTGCTAGAGAATTGGCTAACCTAGGTGTTGAATTAAGGCTTACTACTAATGGTATATTGCTCGATAAGTATTATGACCTCTTTGAAGAAATAGGACTCAAGAAAATCAATATTAGTCTTGATACGCTGGACAAAGCGAAGAATGCGTTTGTGACCAAACGAGATTATTTTGACCGAATTATGCGTAACATAAAGGAGGGACTCAATCGCGGATTTCATTTGAAACTGAATATTGTTTTGATCAAAGGGGTCAATGACAAAGAGATTAATGACTTCATCGAATTGACTAAAGACGATAACCTATCTGTCAAATTCATTGAATTTATGCCTTTCAAAGGCAACAAATGGGATTGGAGCAAAGGAGTGAGTGAAGCAGAGATTTTGACCACAGTCAAATCCCGATATGAAAAAGTGCTCACACTGAAAAACCCTAAACATAGCACCTCTAAAAATTTCCAGATAGAAGGTCATAAAGGCTCATTTGGCATCATCAGTACAATCACAAGTCCATTTTGCTCTGGATGTAATAGGATACGTCTTACTGCTGATGGCAAAATGAAAAATTGTTTATTTGCCAATGCTGAAACTGACTTGTTAGGTCCGATTCGCAATGGTGAGAACATTGATCAACTAATCCTTGATTCCATCCAAAAGAAGAAGTTTTCTCGTGATGGTATGGAACTTACAATGGATGAGGATCAATATGAAAATAATCGGTCCATGATTTCAATAGGCGGCTGATGGTATCCATAGAAGAAGCATTAAAACTAGTAGGAGAGCAGCAGGTAAATCTTGATATAATTGAATTGCCGCTTGAAGGATCTCTTCATTATCACTTAGCTGAGAATATTTTCGCACCGTTTGACTTACCATCTTTTGACAACTCGGCAATGGACGGCTATGCGCTATGTGGGTCGGGACTGTCATTTGACATTGTGGATGAAGTTGCTGCTGGAGATACGAGGATATTGGAGCTATCGGAAGGGCAAGCTATGCGAATATTTACCGGTAGTAAAGTGCCTCAAAAAACAACAGCCGTCGTAATGCAAGAAAAGATCCGAGTTGTAGGCAATCAACTAGTGCTTAGTGAAGAGGAGCAGTCAGGTAAAAACATCAGAAAGAAAGGTGGAGAAGTTGCCGAAGGCCAACTGGTTTTAGTGCCCGGCCACCTCATTAGCCCCGCAACAATGGGCATGATCAGTTCTTTAGGAATCAATCGAGTAGTTGTTTTTAGGAAGCCCACAATAAGGATTATTGCTACTGGTAATGAACTGATAAAAGTGGGTGAATCAAGGACGGAAGGAAAAATTTATGAATCCAACAGCCTTTCATTGCTCGGTGCCCTGCAAGATCATGGATTTAGTTGTGAGTCTCGACTAATCCTGCGCGATGATTTATCAACGATTACAAAAGGCATCGCAGAAAATTTAAAAAACTGTGAGGTCCTTTTGATCTCAGGAGGGATTTCAGTCGGTGATTATGATTTTGCTAAGGAAGCCTTAGAAGCCAATGGAGTAAGTGAGATTTTTTATAAAGTATTACAAAGGCCTGGAAAACCACTTTATTTTGGAAGAAAGGGAAATTCGTTTGTTTTTGCTTTGCCAGGAAATCCAGCTTCGGCACTCACTTGTTTTTATATCTATGCGCTACCACTTCTACAAAAAATAGCTGGAGGAAAAGGCCTCGGTTTAAAGCGACTGAGACTTCCATTGAGTCATCCTTATGTTATGAAATTTGGACGACCAACATATCTTAAAGCAACAATCGAAAGCTATGCGGTTTCTATTCTCGAACATCAAGGTTCATCTATGATTAGTTCTATGGCCGTTGGAAATGCTCTTGTCTTGATTGAAAAACCAGAGGAGTACCAAAAGGGAGATCTAGTCGAATGTATTTTGATATAGCGATATGCAAATTGAATATCTGCTTCCGCTATTGTTTTTTTTCATTGCACTTATATATTCTTCCATTGGTTTTGGAGGTGGGTCGAGCTACTTGGCGATCATGAGCATTTTCCTTACCGACTTTCATGAGATCAGGTCAATGGCTCTGTTGCTCAACCTCACAGTAGTCAGCATAGGCACTATCATGTATTTGAGGTACCGCGTTTTTGATTGGAAGAGCTTTTGGCCTTTCTTGCTACCGAGCGTTCCATTAGCCTATTTTGGCGCACAGGTGAGATTGTCCGAACGGACGTTTTTTCTCATCTTAGGCTCATTGCTGGTATTAGCTGCGCTAGCTATGCTTTTGAAGTACTTACCCAAACCAACCAACACAAGAGAATTCAGTGTGCTAAAAAGAGCTGGCTTAGGTGGTACTATCGGATTTTTTGCAGGCCTATCAGGTATTGGTGGAGGTATTTATCTCTCCCCAGTGCTTCATATGGTCCGATGGAAAGATGCCTACAAGATAGCTTCCTTGTCTTCAGTTTTTATTTTGGTAAACTCTGTCGCTGGACTCTCCGGACTGTTGGTATCCAATACCTTTACCATTGATGGCCAACTCACAATCCGATTGATTGTAGCGGTATTCATTGGGGGCCTGTTGGGGTCTTATTTATCCAACCGATCATTTAATACACGAATACTTACAATTCTTACTGCCATATTGGTTTTATACGTAGGTATTAGATTGATTCTTTTACACGGATATGGAATCAAAATTTAGAGGAGAGATAGGTGTCTAATGTCATCTAGACAACCATGTGGCTTGAAGGGCATGACTCCTCAAACCCTAGATTTAGCAAATGCACATTGGTTCCCTTGAAACTTCATTCAGCGAGGTTTTTTAATCACATAGGCCTATGATGAAACTCATACCATCGATAGTGGATTGAAGCTACTTTGCATTCAATAGATATTGAAAGCATGAGGCACAATAGAAGAGACTTTATCAAAATATCATCCTTAGGCTTAGGAAGTATCGCTTTTGCTGCAACTTTCTTTGACTCTGCCACTATTCTATAGTAAATTCATTACTTGCTAGGTCAAATTAGCTGACCTTGGCTTGATCAATAGCTGCAGATGTACTTAAATACAATATATCCTGTGTTGGGGAACACAGACATCATAACTCCACCACGATACCATTATGCAACCACAATCTTGAAATCATAGGAGGCTCCATTTATCTTCACCTGCTTTAGTTGATAGTTATTCACTTCAGGAGCTGCATCGTCGTACCGACTGTAGGCTAGATCAATACCGATATCAACAACTGTCTTAGTGCTGAGTGCATATAGTTTCGTATTCTACAGATCCTGGCATGAAAGATTAGCAATAAGGGAAAATTAGGAATGCATTCTGATGTTAATAATCACCTCTTTTAAGCTAATAGAAACCATTATTATTAAAGCAATTCAATAGGCGTGTCAACTTGAAAAATTACATTCCTAGCTCGATAAATTCTTTGGAATAATTCTAGCTTCGACCCATGAAAATATTTCAGTGTGGACATTGCCATTTTCCATTATACTTTGAGAATAGAACCTGTGAAAACTGTGGACATCTGACAGGATACCGAGATAGCGATCGCATGATGCTAACATTTGAACCATCGGGCGAAAAATTGATCTCTGATCGCGAGCAAATCTAATACAAGTACTGCAAAAACAAGCAA
>JBLIFO010000205.1:0-5123 GCA_047633875.1 Marinoscillum sp.
GCCGAACAAGTCAAATTAGATCTCCAAGGCCACCGTGGATGCCGCGGGCTTCTGCCTGAGAATAGCATAGCTGGGTTCATTCATGCTATCGATTTGGGGGTTGCTACGTTGGAGATGGATGTGGTCGTAGATGCTGAAAATGAGCTGATTGTGAGTCACGAGCCTTTCATGTCAGCTGAAATCTGCTTAATGCCAAACGGTGATTCTATCCCCGATTCTGCGCAGTATGAGTTGAATATTTATAAAATGAATTACTCGGAAATCATGCAGTTCGATGCGGGAATGAAACCACATCCGAGATTCACTGAACAGAAAAAGCTGCCAAGCTATAAGCCAAAACTTCAGGCGATAATGGATACCGTAGAGGCATACACCGCAGCGAATAATCGCCAGCCCATTCGATACAATATTGAATTGAAGTCTACTACTGAAACAGATACGGTTTATCACCCGATACCTTCGGAATTTGTCCAATATGTCTTTGAAGAAATCGACTCAAGAGTTGGTTGGGAGCGAGTCACGCTGCAGTCTTTTGATTTTAGAGTTTTGCAGGAGATACATCAAAAGTATCCTGACATCACTTTGTCTTTACTTATTGAAAATGAACTGCCTTTTCAGGAAAATCTAGATTCTTTGGGCTTCACGCCAGATGTCTATAGTTGTGAATTCGTATTACTTTCGCAATCCAATGTCAAAGACTTACAAAAGCAAGGCATCAAAGTGATTCCTTGGACTGTTAATGAAGTTGCTGACATGCAAAAACTTGTTGAATGGGGAGTCGATGGATTGATCAGCGACTATCCGGATAGATTTAAAAAAATAAAATGAAGAGTAAAGCTTACGATGTATATGCCATTGGCAATGCGCTTGTTGATTATGAAATCAAAGTAGATGATGCATTTTTGAATGCACATAATATCGAAAAATCCTTGATGACTTTAGTCGATAGTGACCGACAAAAGGAGTTGATTGAGGCAGTTCAGGGACATATCAGTGCTAAGCAAGGTGGTGGCTCTGCAGCGAACACAGCAGTTGCTTTGAGCAAACTTGGGGGAAGTGGATATTACTCCTGCAAAGTCGCCAATGATGAAGATGGTATTGTTTACCTGAAGGATTTAACTGACAATGGCCTCAAAACTAATTTGAAATCTGACGCACTTCCTGAAGGAACTACTGGCAAATGTCTTGTGATGGTTTCTCCGGATGCAGAGCGTACAATGAATACTTTTTTAGGAATTACTTCCGATTTTTCTGTGGCAGAATTAGATGAAGTTGCTTTGAAAAGCGCAGAATATTTATTCATTGAAGGATATCTAGTTACTTCAGAAAATGGCCTTCAGGCTATGAAGAAGGCTAAAAGTATTGCCGAAGAAAATGGTGTTAAAGTAAGCCTTACATTTTCAGATCCTAGCATGGTGAAGTATTTCCGAGCTCAGATGTTAGAAGTTGTCGGTGCTTCAGTAGACCTTTTATTTTGCAATGAAGAGGAAGCCTTACTTTTTACAGAGAAAGACACCCTTGCTGAGGCAAAAGAGGCTCTGAAATTGGTTGCTAAAAGGTTTGTCATCACTTTGGGCAAAAACGGAGCAATGATTTTTGATGGCGATACTTTCGTCAATATTGAGCCATATCCCACAAGAGCCATTGATAGTAATGGGGCAGGCGATATGTTTTCTGGAGCTTTCCTTTATGGCATCACCAATGGTCATTCATTCGCTTCATCAGGTAAGTTGGCGAGTATGGCTGCTTCCGCTGTAGTTTCGCAATATGGGCCGAGATTGACCTTCAGTCAGCTTCAATTGATGAGGAAAGATATATTGGGGTCATAAGTTTTTACAATTTTTTGGCATGTATTAGATAATTATTTGGTTAGAATCAATCTTTATCTATCTTTGCCCTCCGTTTCGAGAAATAGAATAAAGCTATGAGCAAGAGAACATTCCAGCCCTCAGTAAGAAAGAGAAAAAACAAGCACGGTTTCCGTTTAAGAATGGAATCAGCTAATGGTCGTGCTGTAATAGCAAGACGCAGAGCAAAAGGTCGTAAGAGACTTACCGTTTCTGACGAGACTTACAAGAAATAATATATCTTGGCCTATGTCTGAGAGAGGCCATTCTTTTACTTTTCCTAAAAAGGAAAAGCTGACTGGTAAAAAGACTATTGAGGAACTGTTCAAGAACGGTTCCTCTTTTTATTTGCATCCAATCAAGGTCAAATACATCAAGGAGTCTGATCCGACTATTGATTACCACCGCATACTTTTTTCAGTCCCTAAAAGGTCTTTTAAAAGAGCTGTAGATCGAAATTTGTTGAAGAGGCGAATGCGGGAGGCTTACCGCTTGCACAAGGCTCTCATCCTCAATGGTAGTTTACCTGCCTTCTATCAAATAGCTTTTATTTATTTGGACAAATCAGCGTTGGAATATGCTGTAATCGAAGAGAAACTAACTGCCGCACTTCAGCGTTTATCGTCTCGTGAGTCGGGTCAGAGTTCTCCTCTGACTTAATATATTAGATTTACCATCACAATTTGAGTAAATACTATGAGCAGAACTGTTAAATCGGTCTTAATTTTTTGTGTACTTTCCATGGGAATCTTTGGATTTACCACTACTAATTATGGAGACCGCACTTTCGAAATCGTCAAAAACCTAGATATTTTCGCCACACTTTTCAAGGAAGTGAATGCCTATTATGTGGATGAAATCCATCCCGATGTTTTGATGCGGACAGGCATTACAGCTATGTTGGCGTCACTGGATCCCTACACCAATTATATCCCTGAAGATGACATTGAGGACTACCGAACTATCACTACAGGCGAATATGGAGGTATAGGAGCAATAGTTGATAAAAAAGGTGGGATGAGTACAATTGTGCTACCCTATGAAGGCTATCCCGCTCATCGAGCGGGCTTGCTGGCAGGCGATCAAATCTTGTCTATCAATGGTATAGACATCACTAACAAACCTTCCGATGCTACAAGCAAACTATTGAAGGGACAATCAAAAAGTGATATTGTTTTGAAGGTTAAGCGCTTTGGAAAAGAAAAGCCTTTTGAGGTCACTCTTAATAGAGAAAGGATTACAGTTAAAAACGTTCCTTATTCCGGTTTGGTAACTGACGAAATTGGTTATTTAAGACTGACGGATTTCACTACTGAAGCAGGAGCAGAAGTGCGACGAGCTGTTGTAGATCTAAAGGCCAAAGGAGCGCAAAAGATAATATTGGACCTTCGGGGAAATCCAGGAGGATTACTTGAGGAAGCAGTGAATGTATCTAATGTGTTCATTGGAAAAGGCAAAGAAGTAGTTACGACTAGGGGAAAACTTAAGAACTGGACCAAAACATACAGTACTTTAAATGATGCCGCTGATGAAAATATTCCTTTAGTTGTTCTTATCAGCAGTTCCAGTGCTTCCGCATCGGAGATAGTGGCTGGGGTCATGCAGGATTATGACCGTGGAGTTTTAGTTGGTCGCAGATCTTATGGAAAGGGGCTCGTACAGCAGACTAGACCGCTTGCCTACAATTCCCAGCTTAAAGTGACTACAGGTAAATATTACATTCCCTCTGGGAGGTGCATTCAGGCCATTGATTACAGCCATAGAAATCCCGACGGCAGTTTAAATAAGATTGCCGATTCACTTAAAAGTGCTTTCACTACACAGCTAGGTCGGCCTGTTTTTGATGGAGGTGGTGTAAACCCAGACATTCCAGTGGAGGATCAGGAGTATGCACCCATTACTTATGCACTCATGTCTTCCGACCTTATTTTCGACTTTGCTACCGAGTATTATTTTACATATACTGAAATTCCATCAGCCAAAGAGTTTAGCATTTCAGATGAAGATTATTCACTGTTCAAAGAATGGCTCAATAGTAAAAACCTAAATTATTCAACAGATATCGAAGAGGAAGTAGAGTTGTTAATGGCTTCAGCCAAAGGTGAAGAATATTTTCCTGCCATTAAGGATCAGCTCATTGCTTTGCAAAGAGCTACCCTACATAGTAAAGAGGATGATTTAACCAGGTATAGTGCCCAGATCAAGCAATTGCTTGAGCAAGAGATTGCTGGTCGTTATTATTTCCAAAGTGGAATGGTTGAAACTGGGTTTGATAATGATCCTGATATTTTGACTGCCGTAAAAGTGCTAAGCGACAAGGATGGCTATTCACAGATTCTTAAATAGAAATAATCAACGTGATCTTAAGTATTGAGACTTCCACAAAGGCATGTTCGGTTGCTTTACATGACAATGGTCAATTGGTAGGCTTACAGTATTATTTTATTCAGAAATCCCATTCTGGACTTTTGCCAGCCGTCATCAAAGAATTACTGCTCAATTCAAATGTAGAAATGAAGGATTTGGTTGCAATCGCGGTTTCCGCCGGCCCAGGTTCTTATACAGGATTGCGCATTGGGTCTTCTGTGGCAAAAGGCTTGGCGTTTACATTAGATGTCCCTCTGATTTCTGTAAGCTCTTTGGATACAATGATTTCTCAAGTCCAACCTTACTTGAAGGAGGATTATTATCTATGCCCAATGATTGATGCGCGTAGGATGGAGGTTTACTGCAAACTTGTCAGCGGAGTAGGCGAAATTCTTTGGGACACAAGCCCTTTGATTGTAGATGAAATTACTTTCACTGATTTTAGTGAGAAAGAACTTTACCTCTTCGGGGATGGTTCAGTTAAATTCAAGGATTTATTAGCAAAGCAAGGAGTGAAATTTCTAGATGATATCACCCCTTCCTCTAAATATATGGGCCAGATTGCCTTTGAGAAATTCACCACGAATTCATTTGAAAATTTAGCTTATTATGAGCCTGATTATTTAAAAGAGTTTCAAACCAAAACAGCAAAAAGTTAGGCAATGGACGAAATAGTAAACAGAGTAAGCAAGAGCCCACTAATCACGATTGACTTGGAAGATTATCTCGATCAATCAGAAAAAGTCTTTCTTGATCTGGCGCCAATATTATTTCAAGGTCAAATTCTAAGGGAGAAAGACTTCAGAGATTATATTAAGTCAATAGACCTTGAGCTATATCGAGGTAAGAATATTGCGGTTTTTTGTTCGGCTGATGCAATTATTCCCTCTTGGGCGTACATGCTTATAG
>JBLIFO010000206.1:0-5040 GCA_047633875.1 Marinoscillum sp.
AAAGATCTGCTTTCTCAGGAAGCCTTTCTCGCAAGAGTTAAGGAGCTTGGCATTAGCTTCAATGGAACTACTTCGGGAGAGCGTGTAAACTATTATGTAACGCTGAGTAATCTTAAGCTGAAAGAAGGATTACAGTTTATGAACTCTGCGATTCGCTACCCGCTCTTCGATGAGCAGGAAATGAAAAATGAAAACCCTGTAGTAGATGGTGAGTTTCAAAGAAATGAATCTAATCCGGTTTTCTTTCTTTACAATGACAGTGAAAAACTCATGTGGGGCGATCTCTATAGTCGCAAAAATGTGATAGGCGATCATGATGTGATCCTCACGGCTACCACAGAAAAAATGAAAACTGTACAAGGCAAATATTACCATCCGAACAACTCTATCATCGTAGTAGCAGGAGATGTGAAGCACGCTGAGGTAGAGAAAATGGTAGAGGGCATTTATGGCGACTGGAAGTCATCAGATTTCGATCCTTTCGAAAAGTATCCAATTCCAGAGTTTACTCCTTTAGAGCAAGACCTTTATTATATCACTGAAAACGAGAATGCACGTACCCCAATCGCAATGATGCGCTACCATGGTCCTGATACGCGCAATGACATCCCAGGCACTTATGCCGCCGATGTTTTCAGTTTCATATTATCTCAGCGATCATCAAAACTGCAACAAAGACTTATAGATAGTGGATTAGCGCTAAACGTGAATGTGGGATACCAGACCAATAAATATGTCGGACCAATTAACATTTTTTTGGTGCCAAACCCTACTAAGGTAAAAGAAGCCTTTGCAGCATTGGAGGAAGAAATGGCCCTTTGGGATACCGATGATTACTTCACTGATGAGCAAATGGAAACTGCTAAAAACAGCTTAGCCGTGTCAGATGCTTACAGTAAAGAACAGACTTCTGAGTTCATCCATACGGTGACTTATTGGTGGGCTTCTGCAAGCATTGATTACTACACCAATTATGTAGAAAACCTACAAGAGGTAACTCGTGAGGACATCAAAAAATACGTTCAGACTTATATCAAAGGCCAACCCAGCGTTACGGGCTTATTGCTTTCTCCAAGCATGAAAGCAGATATGAACATTACTACATTGGAATCTTATTTAAAATAAATAGCGATGAAAAAGACTATTCAAATACTCACGGCAACTATGATTTGTTGCCTGATGATCAACATAAATGCCAATGCTCAAACTAGCGAGTTTGAAGTAAACGGCTTGAAAGTAATCCACAAGATGGTACCTAAGGAAATCGTGAGCGCACGCTTGTTCGTGAAAGGCGGTACAGCTAATTACCCAATAGAGCAAAGTGGTATAGAAGATTTCGCTTTTCAACTTGCCGTGACTGGTGGAACAGAGAGTACCGATCGACTGGCATTCACAACTGCTCTGGAAAAGCTAGGAAGCTCCGTAAATGCCTCTTCTACATTCGACTATGGTCAATTCGAGTTGTCATGTCTTAAGAAAACTTGGGATGAGTCTTGGGCACTATATGCGGATGCCATCATGAATCCCACATTTGACAAAGAGCAATTCGATATCCTAAAGGAGCAGCTTATCGCAAATGCAAAACAAGCAGAATCTGATCCTGACGAAGCACTTATGCAAACGGCCATGTCCAATGTATTTGCCGGTAAAAACTATGAGAAAATCCCAGCCGGCACACCTGAGACGCTTGATAATCTCACGCTCGACCAATTGATCAAATACTACAAAGCCACAATTGGCAAAGACCGCAGCTTTTTGGTAGTAGTAGGAGATATCACTGCAGCAGATATCAAAGCTAAAGTTGCAGGCTCTTTGGCTAAAATGGAGGCAGGTACGCTACCGATTGAAGAAGAACGAAATATGCTTAGTGAAGCTTCTAACAAGATCGCAGACAGAGAAATAGCCACCAACTATATTACAGGATTCATGAGCGCACCTTCACGCAACTCTGAGGATGGTATTGCTATGATGATGGCCATGAGCATACTTAGTGAGCGATATTTCTTGGAGCTAAGAACCAAACGTAGCCTTTCCTATGCACCCTACTCCTACTATGACAATAGCAAAGTGACCAATCCTTACAGTTTGATTTTCATCTCCACAACAGATCCCAAGCAATCCATGGAGGTAATGGTAGGCGAAATCAGCAAGCTGAAAAAAGAAGGATACATAGCTCAGGAGTTGAAGGATAAAAAACAGGGTTATTTGACTGGCTTCTATATGGGACAAGAAACCCTCTCCGCACAATCTCAAAGCCTTGGCACAAATGAACTTAAGGGTGGATGGAAAATGGCTGAAACATTCACAGAAGATGTGAATGGAGTGACATTGGAAGATATCAATCGAGTGATCGACAAATATACTGATGTGATTAGCTGGACATATCTAGGCAAAGAAGATATGGTAAGCGAGGGAGACTTCCTTCAGCCTACTCAGCTTCCAGATGATACTAAAATCGATAAGGATAAATAATTATTCCTTTACAGGAACAAACTGAAAGCGCCCGCTCAAAAGAATTTTGAGCGGGCGCTTTTGTTACTTACTTATTTTTAGATAAAATTTCTCTAAAACTGCCTTGAGATTAAATAAAATCCGTTTTGTATATGGTAATGGTTATTCAGTAGTTAATAATTAACCACACAAAATGGACGCACTTTTTGATTATACTGCTTGATTTTTTATATTAAGTGATCTTAACCGCTTAATCCAATGAAACAATCCTACCCTCTCATCATTATATTCTGCCTTATCACGGCCAATCTTCAAGCACAACAAACACTTACAGAAAAGTCAGAAACACTTCAAGATCACTCCAGAAGTGTGATCAAGCAGCGGTCTTACGAATTTCTAAGAACCTTCAATCCATCGGCCGACCTGATCGCGCCAGCAGAGAAGGAATTGAACAGCAAAATCCTACAGAATAAGCAAAAGCGAAAAGATCCTGAAAAGGGCACTGAGGAGCTTCGATTGACTTATGAAACAATGGTAGCAAGTGATGGTACTGAACGATCGTTCCTCGCAGAATCCTTTGCTCAGTCAATGCTCAATGAATTAATAAAATGGGGGATGGAGTTACCTGCTGAAGATATTTATACTGCTCAATATGTGATCAAATACGTATTGGGGGTTCCGAGATTCAATAGACGAGAACTGGATGTAGATAATCACAATCAGATGGATACTGAACTTTCATCTCTCATCTCAAAATATCCAGATAACGATGCCCAGGACCAACAAATTGATGGTCGTGTCATTGGCGTGTTTACTAATCAATCCAATGCTTATTTTGAGTCCTTTGTGGCATCCAACATCGCTCAGTTAGAAAAGAGTAATGGCAATAAGATTGAAACAAATAGCCTCAGCAATATGAATTGCGGTGAAAAGTACAAATACCTGAAAGAGCAGGGGATCATGCATTGACAGTATCTGCCGAACTCAAAAGGAATCAACCCAGACCGGCTCGTACAAAAAATCAAATTCAACCCTAACTTAGGTCATCATTTTGTTACTCAAATTCCTCACATCTACACTGACTTTCATGGTCTGTTTTCCATAGCTATAGACTATGCCCTTAAGTGGCGTAACATCTGAAAAATCTCTACCTACTGCGGTGCGGATATGCATATCGTTTACCAATAGATTATTGGTAGAGTCAAACTCCACCCATTCTTGTCCTGGGATATAAAGTGCCATCCAAGCATGTGATGCATCCGATCCAATAAGTTTTGGTTTGCCAGGAGGCGGCAGTGTTTCTATATAGCCGCTCATATAGCGTGCAGCCAGTCCAATAGACCGAACGCAAGCAAGACCGAAATGGGCAAAATCTTGACAAACTCCTTTTTTATGTCTGAAAACCTCCTCTAAAGGCGTACTGATATCTGTAAACCCAGGGGTAAACTTAAAGTCGTTGTTGATTCTATTGTTCAGTTCAAGCATAGCCTGCATGATCGGTCTACCAGGCGTGAAAGACTCCATGGTATATTCTCTGATTCCATCAGCAAACTGGATATGTTTGGACTCTAGATAAAACTGCCTGACGTCATTTGACGCTTTGGTGCTGTGGAGCCATTCAACTACTTCATCCCAAGGAGTGGTATTTACAGGATCTATGTACATCCAACCTGGCGTCAAAAGCTCAAGCTTGCTATCGGCAACCACTGTTAGACGATTATGGGTACGATTCACAGAGAAGTAGACATACTTATTATCAAAGAAGTCGTCCCGCATTACCTCAAAACTAGGATTGGGATAGATGCTATAATTGAACTCTAGTACTTTCTGAAAAGCAAAATCATGCGGCACCTGAAACATCACGTTGTGGCAAAGTGATGCCGGATTTTCATAAACATAGTCTGTGATATGATTGACTTTGTAAATCATATTTCTGGTATGTTAGATTGTTGCATTACTTGGTACCCTGTGTTTGTATGGCTGAAATATTTTTCATAAATCAACGACGATGTGTCCTTCAATAATCCTGAAATTTCTTTCAAGAAATTTCTCAAATGCATATAATCGCCGTTGGCATCACATTTTGTGAGATGCGCCAAATCTGCTAGCTGCACCATAGTCATCGCTTTCAATAGCTTTTTGCCGGCTGGCGTTAATCCAGCCAGTTTTTCCAATGGAAGGTTTACCAAATGCTCTTCTATTTTCTTGATTTGATAAATCAAGGACCTTGGATTGTCTTCACTCTGGAGCAGCAAATCAAGCACACCCGAAAGTTCAAGGTTTGATCTATATCGATATCTGTAGGTAACCAAACTCTCATTGCAACGGAGCGTATCTTCCATCAGCGCCTTATTGGTTTCACTATCAAACTCTTTGGTCAACATAGCGCTGAGCACTGCGCAGTTATTGATGGACGACTCTATAAAACGCCCTGTGTTCAATAAATGCCAAGTAGACTCCCTGGTCATATTGTCAATATTCAACCCATAGAATCCCATAAGTTTGATCACAAGATTGTCGAGGCATTGGTAGACTTTGTTCAAGTCCTTCCCAACAGATTTGAGGGTATTGAGCTCTTCAGAGATACTA